>MEHG01000073.1 GCA_001940705.1 Candidatus Thorarchaeota archaeon AB_25 | reverse complement strand
GCTTTGCATTCTTTGGGCAAATGATGTCAACACCTCCTGTAGATCAGACATCTACAATCATGATGATTACGACCATGGTGAAATTCCCTCTCATCTTCATTAGCGGCATCTTCATTCCCTTGGCAGCACTGCCTGAAATAATTCGTATTGTGGCACTCCTCTCACCTTTGACTTACGTTGCGGACCTATTCTGGGCATCAGTGGCTGGCACCTCTGTGTTTCATCCCCTTGTCAACATTGCAGCAATTCTAGGGTGGACCGTACTTTTTGTGGTTGTATCGTTCTTAGCACACAGGAGAACTTTGGAAAAAAGATTGTAATATCGAAATCCCAAATTCCACTGACTCTGAGTAGGTTTTACATCTCCAGCTGTTCCACAGCACCATCTTTATCGATTGATTCGATTATCAACGGAGACTCCCCACCTGTCATCTTGTCGAGCTTGAGGTGGTCCTGCATTAGACCAAGAAAATCAATGGGATTTACGCAAGCTTCAGGAGGTAATACACCCTTCCCAGTGACCTTCCCGCGGTGCATCAGGATGGCACCAAATGCCGCTGGAATACCAGTCCCCTCACCCATGGATTGTCCAATTGATGACATTTGGAAATTGTACTGTCTGAACTCACCATCCTCAATGCCCTTGATTGTTATCTTCAAACAACCTCGTTGTTCACCAAACTCAGTTTCTTGGAGGATACGGTTTCTCTCGTTGATGACATAGGCAATTGCAAAGTCCCGAGGTGTGACCTGTTGTCCACTCACATCAATTGGGTTCTCATCAATGATTCCAACTCGGACAACATCTTGTGTGAGCTGATAGTATTCAGGGGGGAGGACACAGCCGAGATTGGTGACTCTCTTGCACTTGATGTACTTTGGAAGAGTAATTGTTTCGGGGTGAGGATATGGATAGCAAATGTACCTTCCAATCTGATGGAAGTCTACTTCTTCGCGAAGTGCAACACCATCCTCATCAAAGTAATCCACAGTAGTGTATTTGCTATCAAGAAACATGGGAATGGGAGAGGTCATGCTGTGAATCCGATGAGCTACTACCGCTGCACCCTCGGAGGGTTCACCACCATGAGCGTGAAGAATATCGATGGACTCCACCTCGTCAAGCATGTGATCTGCACAGAACTTCGCCAGAAGGTTGGCAACACCAGGGGAGCTACCCATTCCGATGAGTGCTAAGATATCAGCTTTCTTTGCCTTTTCATGCATCTCAAGGAGTTTTTTGGTGGCGTCCAGATCATCGCACACATCAACATAGTCAATCTTCGAGTCGATCACAGTCTTCAGGATAATTGGTCCGAGTTTGTAGAAAGGTCCTGAACAGTTGAGAATAACATCAGCGTCTTGGATTGCTTCCTTTATCATAGCGGGGTCGGTCAGATCAACTCTGAAGGATGAAAGACGGGGATCGCCGATTTCTGACATGTACTTGTCAGCCTTCTCTTTGTTGATATCGCCGATAACAATCTCATCGAAGTCTTTGGTTGAAACGAGTGCTTTCACAGCTTGAATACCAACAATTCCACAACCACCTAGAACAATAACTTGAGACATAATCCCCAGGAGGATTTCCCGGTATTTAGTTACTTACTATATAGCTAAGGACAAGACATCGAAATGTAGACCTGTTCTAATTACACCAATCTTTGAATCTTTATCCAATAAGAAATCAGGCTGCACCCTGCCCTTCGAGTCAAACTGAATACCCTCCATCTCCAGTAATGCACGTTTCATCTCAAGACCTCCCTGAAAACCCCCAAGTGTCCGATCTGAGCGCACTGCACGATGACAGGGAACAACCAGAGGAAAGGGATTTCGAGCTAAAGCGCTACCCACAGCCCTGACCCCTTTTGTGTCAATCATTCGGGCGAGCCACCCATACGTGGCGGTCTTGCCCCGAGGGATTGTTCGCTCAGTCTTGATGACCTTGAGTTGGAACGGATAACATACTGAAGTGTCTAGAAGGTCCATTGAGAAGGTCACTTTTTTCCCCTTGAGATATCGAACAATGTCCTTAATCAGACCCTGAACCTTAGGTGACTCAGCCTCTTTGCTGTCTGGATGAAGTGTTCTGATTCGTGCTTCGATGTCTTTCTTTGTTTGGGGTAGTAGAATATGCACTATCTCAGCATCTTCCACACTTCTATAGATGATTCCACAAGCACCTAACTTTGTGTCAAACATTGAATAGTACATGAAGCGAACAAGAAACATACCTCTAGTAAAAGAGGTCTCTCGGATTTCATGAGTTAGTACAGATACATCAACAGGTTTTTGTCTGCTATCGCACGGGCTAACGTGTCTGGTGATTGATAATTATGACCGAGGATACGGAACACAACATCGCATGCATGGTGTGTGGTACTGACCTTGTTTACGACAAGGCTGCTAAAGAACAAACATGTATCTACTGCGGAGAGGTTGAGTCTTCGCCAATTTACTGTCCAGACGGACATTTTGTTTGTGATTCCTGTCATTCCAGTGATGCAGTTGAATTTCTACAGAGACTTGCGGAGCTTGACAAAAGTAAGGACCCAAAGGATGTGGCAGAGAAGGCAATGTCCCATCCAAGCTTCAATTTTCATGGTCCTGAACATCATGGCTTAGTTCCAGCAGCGATATTGATTGCCTTGAAGAATCGGGGAGTGACGAAACCTGATGGTTCTCCTATAACATTCGAAGTAATTATTGAGGGAATCAGGCGAGGAATGAAAATCCCTGGCGGTTTTTGTGGATATGCAGGCACATGTGGAGCCTGTGTAGGAGCTGGTGTTGCTACTGCTCTTTTCGTGGGCGCAACTCCAACAAAAGGTCCAGAGAGAACGGTTGCAAATTCAGCCACTACGACTGCGCTGTCTCTCTCACAGAATGGACTAAGGCGTTGCTGCAAGAGGGCGACATATTTCGGACTGACTGCAGCGATGGACCTCCTCAGGGACCAGTATGAGATTGACCTAGGGGAGTCTCCAAAGCATAAATCCTGCAAGTTTTCGATGAAAAGTAGGGATTGTGAGGAAGAGTCCTGCCCATACTACAAAGGATCTGTATCATAGACCTACTCGATGGTTATCCTTTCACCAACATCTAACGCCAAGATATCGGTGGCAGGTCTATTCTTCGCAGCAATCTCAAGAGTATTGTAGCTGCTTGTAACCAGAAAGATACCAATTTCGGGGCCATGTTCATAGGTCTTGGAGAAAGGTAGTTCTCGCTGTTCGTTCCGAATTGACACCTGATAACTCATCTTTTCAATGGAAGGCAAGTTTGTGATTATGTTCCCAAACTTGTCAATACGAACAACTTCACCCTCTCGATCCTCTTGATGAAATACTAGCGCCTGATCAAGACCCGGCTTCAGTTCTGTTGACATGACCCCGAGGGTTCCAGCTTCGTGATATGCAGCAGCTTTGGCGAAGATATCACGACCGTGAAATGTTCTTGAAACGCTCTCATCAATTAGAATTCTATAGACTCGCTCAATGCCATCCTCAGATGCCGCAGGGTAGAGTAGACCATTGTCAGGACCAACATGAATGTAGTTCTCTGTCACGACGATAACAGCATCACGAGCTGTCCCAACCCCCGGGTCCACAACTGATACAAACACAGTTCCTTTGGGGAAATACTTGTAGCTCTGTTGAAGAATCCATGCACCTTCACGAATCGATTGAGATGGGATGGTGTGAGTGAGGTCGATGATTTGGGCATCTGGACAGATGGAGTATATGACCCCGCGCATGACTCCTGTATACTCAGAATCCCCAAAGTCTGTCATAAGCACTATCAAGACCAATTCACCTCTATTCGATTTTTATCAAACGCAGCTCATTGTAGTCAGTGACCACCCGGATATACCCGCGAAGCATATCATCTACTCGAGTATCACCTGTGTCAACTCGTAGTATCTCACCAGCGATTCCCTTGAGTTTTGACGGGGTGCTGATCACTATGATATGATCCCTGCCGACACGCTCAATGATACCAGGACTGATCTGTTGATTCCCTCTTCCAAACAGCATACCTTGATGGCCGATTGGAGACACAATGATCCACGCCTTGTCGAAATCATCAACAATCTCCAATATCATATCCTCATTTACGTCGGTGAAGGTATTACCCTGTTTGTATACATCAACGCCAAGAGTTGTCTTCTTGACCTTGAGCTTGTCAGTCACGGTCTTTACAGTGGTTCCAGGACCGAGGATGTAGATCCCATCCTGGTCCATCTCTTCGATGACATACTTGGCAATTGCTTCTTGAGCCTCCTGTTCATCAGATGTTTCTGGACTAGCCTGTTTGGCTCCTTGGAATCTTGCAGGAACTGAAGGACCGGGTAAATAGCCATAGAGGTTGATAATGAATTGGTCCTTCCTAATTGCATTCTCATCTGCATCCATAATCTCAAACTCTGCAGTTTGTGCGGTCCCTTCATAGACCAACCTCACAACCTCCGCCGCATCAGCAGGATTCACAACGAAGATTCCGCTATACATCTTGACTCCAGAGGGAACCCCAAGAACCTGAAGACCTTCGAGCTCGTAAGCTGTCACTGAGTCAAGAATATCCCTGGCGGTACCATCTCCGCCAACGAAAACTAGAAGTCTAACATCCTGCTCGTAGAGTGCTAGAACACAGTCCTTTGTATCCTCGGCATCTGTAGAGTTCTCAATACCAATCTCCACAACTTCATGTTTCAACCCAGCCTCTTGTACGACATCCTCCCCCATCTTTCCGGGACAGGTGATGATACTTAACTCGTCCCTGAGCTTCGAGGAGGAAATGACCGACTCCAGAGCTGAAAGGAACTCAAGAGCTCGACCTGGAGCCACCGGGGTAGCACCTCTCTTGATGGCTTCCTCTACAACTCCGTCAGTGCCTTTTAGACCGACACGTCCGCCCATTCCTGCTATTGGATTCACAAGTAGGCCGATGATCATTGACTTGATACAACCTCAATCCCTGACAGACATGCATACTCTAAAGCAGTTTTGATTGGTCAAAGTCGGCTCATTTCAGAGCGCCAACTTGATGTGCGGACTGGAACCAGAATGAAACACGCACCAACACCTCTTCGATGAACCTCTCACGATTGTCTGGTGTGGCATCTTCTGGCCATTTATTCCGTCTGTACTCATCGAATTTCTTAAACGTCTTACCATACTTCGTCGTTAATGGTATCTCCACTCTTCTGTCACAGACTGTGTTGAGAGCTCTGATGAATGTCACAAAATCAAGGTCTAGACGAACTACCCACTTTCGAATTGCTTTGAAAAACGTGTCTGACCGTGCCTCACCCCATTCTAGCTTCTTTACAGCCTCTCGGTTTGCCCCATTAATCCTCTCAGAATTAAACGAACACGCCTTGTCGTAGTTGCACCTACCCCGGAGGAAAATCCTGCCTTTTGAGAACCACATGTAAATCTCATGAGTCCCTTTCTTTCGCATCTTTTCCCTATGGTCTTCAACTGGAAAGACAAGCTCAATCATCCTTCCCTCCTTGAATTTTCCACCAGCCTTCATGTAGAGCTCTAGAGCCCAGGCTAGAGGGGGGATTGCATTTACTGGGTGTGATTCATCTGGTTTGCTCATTGTTCTGACTCACACGATGTAATTCTCACTGATATTCGTTGGGATGGGAACAATATGTGGAAAAATCAGTCTAGTAATTGTTACTCTTCTCGCGATTTTCAACAAGGACCTCTGCAAGATTCTGGAATATGTCAACAATACCCTCTCCGGTCTTGGCTGAAGACTCGATATATGGCATTTCGTGCCTGTCTGCAAACTCGCGTCCTTCAGATGGCTCGACCACTCTGTCAGGCAGGTCAGTCTTGTTTGCAACCAGCACCAAAGGAATCTTCTTGTTGATTGCCTTGTACAGCTCATCTAGCCACTCCTCAAGCACGATGAAGGTCCTTCGTCGGGTCACGTCGAACACCAAGAGACCACCACTCGATCCGCGATAGTACATCGGTCTCAAAATCTGAAATCGGCTTTGCCCGGCGACGTCCCAGATCTGCAGCTTCACAGTGACATTAGTGGGGTCGCGAGCGATGTCGACATTTTTCACGGCGAACTGGCTTCCGATGGTTGTTTTGTAGTCAGTGCGGAAGAAGCCGTGAGAGAAACGGGTCACTATAGCAGTTTTACCAACAGCGCCCTCGCCAAGGACCACGATTTTGAAGAGATAATCATAGGAGCTGCTCATCTGTATAGTCACCTGAATGTGGGAGGCGGTGCGACATCTGAAACGTTAGTGGTTTGACGATACTAATAAGGTTTCGTAAGATTTAGCTAAGGCGTGAGTTAGGGCGTGGTCAGGATGACAAGTTCGTTCTCCTGAGGGATTATGAGAGAGTCACACGTTCTCGATGACCCACTCAACGAACTTCATGAAAAGTCGATTGAACTCCTCAGGTTGTTCCACCATAGGGATATGGTCAGCACCCTTTACAACTGCAATATCAGCCCGTGGGATCTTTCTCTTAAAGTCTGCAGCAATCGCTGGTGTGATGATATCATCATCGGAGCCCACCAACACAAAGACTGGGATGTCAATTTCCCAGAGCCTATCAGTGATGTTGAACTTGCTACAAGCCACAAGGTCTCTCGTCATGACCAGAGGATTAGCCACTCTCATTTCGTCATCCAGTTTCTTCAGCTGATATGTTTCAGTGTAATTCTCGAGAATCCGAGCCTTGAAGAAGTATACACGGTCCTGAATGGTTTCCTTCAACAGACCAGTTCGAAGCTTTGAAAGGTCAAGGTCCGAGGAGGTGTCTACAAGGACTAGTGCCTTGGGCTTCAGCGCATTCTCCTTCAGGGTGTAAGACATTGCCACACCGCCGCCCATAGAGTGTCCGACAAGTATGAAGTGGTCTAGGTTCAGATGGCTGACAAGGGCGCCCACTTCCTCTGCGTAGTTCATCTCGATTGAGGGGGTTCCCTCAATATCCTCAGATTTTCCATGGCCTGAGAGATCCACGGCGATTGTCCGATAGTCCTTCGAGAACTCCCTTAGTTGCAACGCCCAAATCAGATGTGAGGAGCCAGCACCATGTATAAAGACCAGTGATGTTCCACCTATCTTGTCATCCCTCTTATCGACATCAACATAGTGAATCTTGGTGCCAACGTGCTCGAGGAATGGCATGATGTCCAGCCAAGCGGTGCAAACAATATAGAGCTTTGTCGCTCGAAGTGTAATCTCAACAGTAGGTATCTTTTTCTCTGAATCTGCAACGAATAAAACTGTGACACCCATGACTGGAAATCTCTTCGGGACAACAGGTGTGCGAAAGGTCTATGGTGAGGAATTTGACCTTGAGATGGCACTTAATCTTGGTAAGTCTCTGGGGACCTACGTCGACAAAGGGACAGTCATGGTGGCACGCGATGCACGTACAACGGGTCTCATGGTGGCAGACGCCTTGACTGCAGGGATTATGTCAACAGGTGTCAATGTAGTACGTGCTGGAATCATCCCAACACCAACACTTGCATTCATCACCATGAAACGAGGGTTTGATGCAGGTCTCATGGTCACAGCATCTCACAATCCACCGGAGTATACAGGTGTGAAATTCTGGTCGCGAAACAGCATGGGATTCACACCGAAGGAGGAAGCCAAGCTAGAAGAGATCTACAACTCGAAGAACTTCAAAGTAGCAAGTTGGGATGCGTTGGGCAAAGAAACACGAATTGAGAACGCTGTTGATGAACACATCAAAGTGCTCCTTGAGAAATGTGATGCTGATGCCATTCGATCAAAGTCGTTCAGGGTGATTGTTGATCCTGGAAATGGTGCAGCCTGTGTGCATACACCATACCTGATGCAGAGACTCAATTGCCAAGTCGTGACCATAAATGGTCAGTTGGACGGGCACTTCCCAGGAAGACGCTCTGAGCCGGATGAGGACTCACTTGGCGACCTCATTCAGATGATCAAGAAGACTGGGGCAGACTTAGGAATAGCACATGATGGCGACTCGGACAGGGTTGTCTTTGTCACTGAGCAGGGAGAGGTGATTAGGGGAGACAGAACTATTGCCCTACTTGCCCAACAAACAATCAGAACATCGAAGGATAAGACAGTAGTCACAACAGTCGATAGTTCGCTTGTTCTGGATGAAATTGTTGAGAAAGCTGGTGGAAATACTATTCGAACTCCGGTTGGAGATATTCAGGTTGCGATCAAGGTAGCGGAGTTAAAGGGAGTCATTGGTGGAGAAGCCTGTGGAGTATACATATTCCCGGATGCGCATCTTGCCCCTGAACCATTTCTAGCTGCCTGCAAGGTCTTGGAACTGATGGCATCAACCGGAAAGTCATTTGGGGAGTTGATTGCAGCCATTCCACAATACCCACTCCTCAAGGGTAAGATAGAGTGTCCTAATGACAAGAAGCAGATCGTGATGGATGCTCTTGCAAAGGTGCTTCCAAGTAAGATGGGTAATGTGAAAGAGGTCTTGACGGTAGACGGACTTGGAGTCACATTGAAACAGGGATGGGTACTTGTCAGACCCTCAGGAACTGAGCCAGTGATTAGAATTACGTGTGAAGGTCCTACAGAAGATGTTGTGAAACGGATTCTAGAAACAGCTGAAGAAGTGGTAAGAGACACAATAGCTTCAGCTTAACTTCGTGTCTGCGTCCTAATGCAAACAAGGTTTATAGCGGAACCTCATCTTTTCATTCTGAATTACGGGGTCAATCTAATGCCAGATGAAAAGAAAGAGCTTGAAGCAGAGATTATGGATGAATTCGAATGGGCTCTAAAAGACCCCAATGAAGTAAAAATCCGTCAGCTCGGAGAAGTAATCAGCATTATCACCACCAAGTTGACAGAGGCAATCACCAACATTCAGATCTCCGTCATGGATCTAGAGAGTAAAGTTAGTGCGATAGAGAGCAGGATGTCCTCAATGACATCTCGTGCTCCCGCAGCAGCTGCAGATCCGGCTGCAGCAGCCTCTGCAGGTGGTGAACCAATCCCAACCATGGCCAGGGCACCTACTCCGAAACCAGCGCCAGCAGGAGCTCCAGGTGGCGGAATGAGTATGATGGGCGAACTCAAAGCCCTCTTAGCAGCTCGAAGAAGAAAATCAGATGGGTAGAACTAATCTCTCGGATTAAATCAGTCGATCCACACTGTTATTTTCATAGAAAGGACCAGCGTGTTCTGGAAGTGTGATTGTAAAAGCTTCAGCCCTCTTGCACTTTGCCTGGACCCCACGCAATCGTGTCCTGGCGTCATACAATTCTGTATAGTATGAATCAGCTTTCTTGATCTGAGATTTGTGTTTCTTGAGGGCGGCAAGGGCTGCTGCGTAAGACTCTGTTATGTCAACGTGAACATTGGGTCGAGAGATCATTGTGTTGATTTCCATGTTATAGACCCGTTCGACTCTGTGTGCATCATCAAAGATCGTTTTGTGTGAGGCCCATTCAGTTGCTTGGTTCACAATTGTCGCACACTGCTGGTGGTTACGGTTGTAGTCAGAAGAATGATGAGTGATGACGATGGCAGGGCGGGACTTCAGAATGGCTCCGATTACCTCGTTGAAGAGCTCCTCACCAATGGCAAAATCATCTCGCTCACTGAGATACAGGCTCCTCACCCCGAGGATTCCGCATGCGGCCTTTATCTCTTCATTACGTTCCTCGTTTCCCGTCATGCAATGAACATCGACTTTAACACCCTGGTCAACATGTCGTCTGATGGTTCCGCCAGCACCGATGCATTCGTCATCAGGATGTGCCACGACCACGAGGATTGTTCCCTCTTCCGAACCGCTCATGGGAGCACCTTTCGAACATAGGTTAATCAAGGTTTGGCAACCGTTCATTGTAATTTGGACAAACTTGGACACCAGAGTGCTTTCCGCCCAGAAACGGCACTGGGCTCGACTCTGCGAGGTCATAATCTATGTTGGTTCTACCTCATACCACTGTCAATTCCCTTAGTATTTAAGCCCCTGTCTAACTTTGTCCAAGTTTACTGTAATTGTTACATATCCGTCAGTTGTCCAAACCATTTGCCTTAAAGGGATAGCCAGCTCAAGATGAAAGAAGGTGTACTACGTGAGGATTGGAGTTAATCTATACCCCTCAGTTGGTGGCAGTGGCCACGTTGCAACACGCTTGGGTCAAGAGTTAGCAAACAGAGGCCACATCATCCATTTCATCACATACCAGAGACCATTCTCTCTTATGTGGGAACAGACTAGTGGAGTTCACGTAGACCTTGTGGACAGGTTTGACTATCCTCTCTTCAAGTCTGTAGGTCCACCTTACACTATGGCTTTGACTTCCAAGATCATCAAGAGTGCTAGGGACTCCAAACTTGACCTGATACATTCACACTACGCGATTCCTCATGCAATGTCCGCCTACATGGCGAGGGAGATTGTTGGAATACCATATATTGTGACCCTACACGGTTCAGATGTTCACACACTGGGACAGGACCCAGCTTACAAACCCGTGGTCAAACACACAGTAGAAAACGCAGATGCCGTCACAGCAGTGTCTGAGTTTTTGAAGAAGAAGGCACATGAGGAACTTGGGATTGAGAGAGAGATTCATGTGATTCCAAACTTCATAGACATCTCTAGATTCTCACACATTGATGGTGTACGACTCTATGTTGAGAGTGGTTGTGTAGGACTTCGAAACGAAGAGGAGGCGATTGAACTTCACCCAGAAGAGAAAATCCTTTTGCATGCCTCCAACTTCCGAAAAGTGAAGCGTGTCGTTGAACTTGTAGAAATAATGAGAATAGTGGTCGATCACTTCCCAGAAGCTAGATTAATCATTGCAGGTGATGGACCCACTCGCATTGAAGTTGAGAGGAAAATCGAAGCACTTGACCTATGCAACAATATCCACCTGCTCGGAGTGAAGAGCAACATGCAGGAGATCATGTGCTCAGCAGATATGTTCCTGCTAAATTCAACCCTTGAAGGTATGCCGTTAGTACTGCTTGAAGCGATGTCATGCAGTCTTCCTCTAATCACGACACCAGCTGGAGGCATTCCTGAACTAGTGCGTCCAGGGAAAGACGGAATGGTTACAAAGGGATTCGAACAAGAAGAGTTTGCACAGGCAATCATTGAATTACTTGAGAATGATGAAAAACGGAAGAAGCTTGGACAGGCCGGGAGAAAACGCGTTGAAGATTCGTTCTCTGCAGACCGCATCGTGAAAATGTATGAGAAAGTATTCGAGGAAGTAGTATCTAAGTAGGAGGTTGAAACTACCTTGAACCCTAGTGTATACAAAATCTACGAAGACTTCATCTGGAATGGACAGAACGCAGATTTAGCAGAGAAACTGTATGGCGCCCCACCTCTCACTCTTGATTCTCTCGTTGATAGAGTCCCAAGCTTGTTAGATTCGTACAAAAACATGCTATGGCATATACCAGAGAGAACTGACATTCTCAAGAAGGTCCTGATTGAAACCAATAAGAAACTCGGCTGCTTGACTCCCAAAGTCAGAGGGAGTATAGAGACCCTAGAAAATGGAGCTGTGGAGTCCGCTCACCAGACAGTAGTATTGGGTGGCCCAGCATATATTTTGAACAAGGCAACGACAGCCACGCAAGTTGCATCGTTTGCCACTGACAAGGGAGTCCCTCTCACACCCTTCTTTTTTGTAGCAGATTATGATATCGTTCAACCAGAGTTGACCCATATTCGAACACCACTAATGGGACAGGATGGGAATCTCATCAGCCTACCTGTTCCGCAGGGCTTTGAAACGTCACCAGTGAGTATCCTTCCACTACCAGGAAATGATTGGCTCAGTCAGGTTGAGGAAGATATCCGAAGTAGTTATCGACCCATGCTCAAGAATTTGGAGCAACATGTTCGCATGTTGTTCGAGGAACGACTTGAGCAATCACTAACTGCTGTCAGGCATGCCTTCGTTAACTCTAAGACCCTTGGTGAGTGGGCTCAGAGGATTATAGGGTATCTGTTCAATGTCGTTGGCGATCTTGGCATACCCCTATTGACTGCTTCTGACAAAGAGATTCGCGAACTTCTCGTTGAGGGGATGGAGTTTCTACTTGCACGAGATAATAGAGGACGATTCCTCAAGACCTTTGATGATATGACGAATCTCATTGAGGCTCAGGGCTATGCCCCAGGAATAAGGCACAGAGGTTCAGACTATGTTCCGTTCTTCTATGAGTGTCCTGAGTCGGGATGCAACAGCAGTCGGACTGAACTCCATTACGAGGATCGTGGGGGTAC
>MEHG01000072.1 GCA_001940705.1 Candidatus Thorarchaeota archaeon AB_25 | reverse complement strand
AATTTTCTTGATGGTCCAACCAATCATGATCTCAGTGACTGGCCCGGTTGCCGGTTTTGTTTCAGAAAGGTTGCGAGCTCAGATTCAGACAGTAATTGGACTGCTTACGCAATTAGCCGGACTTGTATTCATAGCATTTGTCATCCCCAATGTGCTTCTGATGGCTATTGGCGTTGCGATAATGGGAACGGGCCTATCATTCTTCAGCGTCGCTAATGGCAACTTCATAATGACCTCAGCACCGAAAAAGTACATGGGAGTTGTAAGTGCGCTGACCAATATTGCACGAACCACCGGATTCTCGGTCGCGACTGCAGTGGTGACCACGGTCTTTGGAATATTCTTCCTTCTAGCTAATCCGGGAGGTCTGACATCAGGACCGATCTTTACAACAACTTATGGTCAAGCTGTTGTGAACACAATTTGGGTGTTCTCAATACTCTGCATTATCGCAGCTGTAATTTCATCAATGAGGGGAACAAATCTAGAAGAGGATGAACGCAGCAACAATGATAATGCTCGAGAACCTACAGACCAAACTCCTCTGCAATGAATAGGACACGTCTGCGAAAATCTGGATGGTCTAGGATAAGGAGGTTTGCTCCGACCTCACGGTCAAATAGCATCTTCTTTGGATTCTCGCGGAGTATCTTGAGGAGATCGTTCAACTCCTCCGTAGAGAGCCGCCGGTCCTTATCATAGTCGACTTTCCTCCAGTCAACAATCTGAATTTCCTTAGTTACTTCTGAATCTGGTTTGGCATCATCTCGTTTCTTTTGCAGACTAGGAATTGCGGGATCCACAGCTGTCTGAATCTGTTCATCAGTCAGCTCTAGACCATATACTTCACGCATATTCTTCAGTCTTGTAGACAGGAAAACGCCCGGCGCAACTTGTCGAGCATTCTTTTCATCGATACCATCCAAAGGATAGTGAGTGATGATGCGCATTAGCTCATCATTTGAAATCTTACCACCACGCTCTGGATTCAAGGATTCAAGCCATCGCACCTCCTCAATTAGCACAGTAATTGCTTCAACACGTTGGCCCAATCGGATGAGCGCATTAATTGTAGCCTCATGTCCTAGAACAGATGCTGCATGATAGTCACTCATCAATTCTGCAGAGCGCGATGCTTTCCGCATGAATAACTGGGTAACTGCTGATAGAATTCTCGAGAGCAAAAAGAATCCACCAAGGACTAGAAGGCGTATTCCTGCAAGTATCAAGTCCCCATCAAGGAATACTGCACTTGCCACTCCCACTCCAAGAAGGATGTAGATGTACAAGTAGATAAGATCAATGAAGAAAGAAGGCATCCTTGTAAAGATTTGAACAATTGAGTCACGATTTGCGATGTGACCTAATTCATGAGTGATGATTGCCTTGACCTCTTCTTCATTCAGGACCTCAAGTGTGTTTGTGTGAACAACAACGATGGAGCCTAAGAATGGAAGACTGAAAGTGAACGCGTTCGGAAGTGGTGAGTTCATTATGAAAATTTTATTGACCTTGACTTTACTCTGTATTGCAAGATCCTGAGTCCATTTCACAATGTCATCGCGAGAATATCTGCTTCTCCACTCTGTCGCCTCATCAAATTCCGGATAGAGTTTGATCAAGTCCGACTGTCTAAGCATCGAGGTAGCTGTCAAATAGAGCATAACGATTTGCATCAAGCTGATTCCTACAAACAATGATGCAGATATGATGGGATCAGAGTTTACAAAGTCAAATCCCAAAACGAAAGTTGGATGGCCCACGTAAAGCACAGATACTAGCAGAATCTGGACAACATCCAGTATTAGAAACGTGTAGATTGCCATCCACTTGTTGCGGTTCACTTCCTCAATCATCGACCGGACCTCTTTGTTGGAATTGCAGGAGTTGTTTTGAAGTATACGGTGTGGTTTCTCTTTTCAGAGATTTGAACTAGCCAGAGTGCCTGAGTCGTCGTGACTCCGCAGCGGCATAGTGGAAAAGTTCACTCACGTTGTCCCCGGTCTTCGCAGAGGTTTCGAAAAACTTGAGTGTGAGGAGGTCAGCTAGGAGTTGACCGTCCTGAGCAGTGACCTGAGCCTCTTCCTTCATGTCAGACTTGTTTGCAACAAGAGAGCCACCAAGAAAGTCATCCCGTTGGATGCAGATCTTTTCTGTCAGGGCTTCATGCAGGTCAGTTATCCGATCAAAAGTTGCACGGTTGGTAACATCATAGACCATTATGAGATGGTGGGCGCCTTGGTAGAACTGGTTTCGGAGTCCAGCAAATGTTTCCTGTCCTCCGATATCAGCAATTGTAAGAACGACTCGTCCCTCAGGAAACTCAAATGTAGCAGCACTGAGGTCTGCACCAATAGTTGCAGTATGCGACTCTCTGAACTCATCACTCTGATATCTTCTCACCAAACTGGTTTTCCCCACATTTGGGGGTCCAACGATAATCGCTTTGTAGAGTTCAATAGACACTTAGCTCACCGTTCCCTGGATGAACGACTCTTGGTTGTCGCCACTATCTTATCAGGCTTACGTGTCTAGTTTGATGGATGTATCGAAGACTTTTAGAAGGACATTCAAAAGAGGTATGACCATGGTCGACCTCAATGACATCAGATCACGTACGACGAGTGTACGCGATTACATAGACGGACTAAAGGACAAAGACAAGGAGAAGTATCTCGAAGTCTATAACACTTACAAACTCAATTCTAGCGTGGTCGACGAGCTAAAGGATTATCTCAAGGATCTTACATTAGTGGTCTTCGGTGCGGCATGGTGTGGAGATTGCAAGAGGGCAATGCCAGTGATCATGCAACTCGAAGAGCAACTCGGTCTTGAGGTTCTGGTGTTCAGCAAAATCAAGACAGCACCGCTCGATCCAGACCATCAGTGGGCGGTTCCACCTTCACCCCCTGAGATTGATGAATGGGGTGTGACTGCAATACCTTGGTTGAATTTTTACGATACCAAAGGCAATCTAGTAGGGACTCTTATCGAAAAACCAACAGTCAAAGACACACTTGAGGCAGAAATTCTTTACGTGCTCAAGAATAAATAGTAGTATTGACGAATGCAAACTACCTCTAGGGAGGATAATGCAATGGATATTCCAGTTCTAACTCGTTTCAATAAGGGTTTAAGGCTGTTCTTTCAATCAAAAAGGTTGAGATGGTTATTTTTCATATTCACTCTCTCAGCTGTCTTTGTATTAGCATTTAGAGAACTAGGAAATTTCTTCCCAATATTCGCAGGAGGATTCATCGCAATAATTGGCGGAATCTTCCCAACCTTTTTTATGATCACTGCGTTTCTATCCCTTTTAGGACTCCAGCGTTTTGTTGCCAGTGAAGAATCATATACGAGATCCTTTGTTTTCTTCATAATCTGGATTGTCATCAGCGCTTTTGTTTATCTCATGTTGTGGTTAAGTGGGATGGTCTTCTGGATACTGGTGGGCATTGCATTTCTAGGCTGGATAGGATTCCAGGCATATTTGTCATCCAGAACTGCATTGGGATATGCAGAAAGTGTTCAAATTAAAAGCAGGTCCCGCGTAGTCGCCTTCTTGTTGGGCACCCTGCACATACTGAGCTATGTGATAGTAATAGGAGCGTTCATCATTCTATTCATCTGGTATGCTGCTACTACCGCACTTTTCGATTGGGTAGTTGTTGGAGCAGCATTGATTGGTGCATTATTGGCGTTAGGATTCAACTTCGTGAATGGATTCATTATGCTTAGAGAACGCAAGAGAGTTACTGTAGATAATCTTGCCCTACTCGGTTTGTTCATAGCTGCATATGTCGCGTATTTCTTATACAACATCCTCAAACCTGTGAGCGCATCCATTGACTTGTTCTCCCTTCTGATTGATGCTGGGTTGTCAATCTTCTTCCTCCTCTATGCCCTAAGCTCTGTTGGACTAACTTTGGCAAGTCGAGCAGAGATGGACACGAGATGGAAGATATCTGGTGAGCTTGCGGCCACACTGACCTTCTTCTTTGCATCCGGATACTTGGTTGTACAAGCGTTATTCGGAACCCTATCAGGGGGTCTGATTGGTGAGCGGATACCAGATGTCATCAAGTTATTCGTATTCCCATTTGTTGCTTTAGTCATTGAGCTGCTCTTTATTCGAAGATCAAGGAAAGCTCCAGAACCATCTGAGGTTCCAGAGGAGATTCTGGTCCTTACAGAAGATGAGCCTGCGCTCTCAGAAGAAGAGCCTGCTGTGATTGACGAACCGGTCGAAAAGGAAGATGTTCTACTTGTTCCAGAAGAGGAGTATGCAGAGGAGCCAACAGAAGAATCTGAAGAACCCGAACCTCTGGAAGATAAATTCAGTGAGGTCGAGTGAGCGACTTATCGCTCCTCTCTTCACTCGTTCCCACCAATCCGAAGCCTTTTATCCGCTACAGCTAAGACCTTCGCGCGGAGAATTTATCCGCACAAGATAGGAAAAAACCGGAGACACTGACATGGCTAAGTACGAGTGTATGGTATGCGGCTGGGTTTACGATGAAGACGTTGGCGATCCTGACAGTGGCATTGCTGCTGGTACATTGTTCGCTGATATCCCCGACGACTGGGTTTGTCCCATGTGTGGGGCTTCAAAAGAAGACTTCGAAGCAATTGAGTAATTTTGGCTGAATCGGGGGCACAACGCCCCCATTACAGCATAGAAAAGGGGATTTTGAATGAACCCATTTTGCATATCGATTTAGCGCCAGTATTTCTTGCCAATCACAACGCCTATAATTAGACAACCGACACCTGCGACTCCAACGAGTACCAGAGTTGTGCCCACTGAAGGATCGAGTGGAGCTCCAGCTCCGCGAGTAAAGCTCTGATTTTCAGTCTGAATGACCGTGTGATTTTCATTAGACGATGATGTAACCGACTCGAGGGAATATGTAGAAAGGACTCCATCTGCATCAAAATCGGCGTTGAATACGATGGTCAATGTGCCACTCATATAGTTATATTCAGAATGATTGAACTCAATACCCATTGTGGCTCGAAATGAGAAATGACCCTCATTTGCAGAATTTGTGAAACTAGTGACGCCTAGTTGGATTTCAGCATCATCTACCGCACTAGTCCAGTCTGTATCGTGTGTACTCCAAACTGGATTTACAAAGAACATAGTTCCAGGATGATGTTCGCTGAAATATGGGTACATATCTAAATCGTAGTCTTCTATTAGATCGTCCTCATCATCATCCGTTGTTTCAAGATCGAAGTAGACCTTGTTATCTTGAAATGCAATAGAGCCATCATATTCGTCGTAATAAGGAAGACTCCAGTAATTCCAATTTAGCCCCGTGTATGTATATTCATATGAGTCACTTGGAGTGAGATTGTTAATTCGGATTTGGAAAGTACCCTGCACCGTTTCATCTAGAACAATAGCATTATCAACTTGATAGGTCTGATCAAACCAAACAGCGTGGAAATTGTAGACATTTCCGGTTATAGCAGCAGATACAGAGTGTGGCGTTGCTCCAAGAAGTAGCAGTCCAACTGCTACAAGTACAATTAGCGTCCTCTTTGATGGCATAATATTTCACCACTTTCTTGGTAGATTGTTCTAGTGGTTTGCGCATATAATTTAAAGTGGTGTGAAAAAAGGACGAACAAGGCTGCTTCAAGGGAGACTTTGAAGAAATCTAGAACTACTGGTGGAATCGGAAGCACAGCACCCACCTTGCAGCATCCTCTTTCTTGTCAGACAAAGCTAATGGATTGTCAGAATGAGCGCCATCCCATGTGTTTAGGCACCCACATGCAAAGCGAAAAAGTGCTCACTTATATATGATAGCGTACAATTTCGTATTACTTCTTCCGTTCGTTATATGATGTATATCATGCACGGTTAAGGAGGAGGAATATAATTTGGAAAGAAATCAAACAATAGCGATAGCGGTGATTATCGTAATCGTCGTCGGAGCAGGCATTGGATATTTCCTGTTCATGGCGCCTCCGCCCGCTGAGAATGTCATTGTTATGGGTACGACAGACTCAGTGGAGCTGAGCCTCGATATCGCCCAATCGTGGGACTTCTTCGGATGGTCGATCATTGGAGCTGTCAGTTTAGGACTAGTCGACATTGATCCAGGATCCGGAGGGAGTAATGATGACATAATCCCCGCGCTCGCCACAGAATGGGAAGCAAGCGCTGGTGCAACAATATGGGACTTCACCCTTAGAGAGGGTGTACTCTTCGATGATGGTAGAGAGTTTAATTCCAGTGATGTTGTATTTACATACAATAGGAATTGCAACCTCACTGGTGATGGACTCTGGCGATCGGACGGACCTCAGCGTGGAATTGGCTATGCAGGTGATGGCGGTATTATACAATCCGTGACAGCCACAGGCGAGTTCAGCGTCAGATTCACACTCAACTTTGCCTTCGCCCCGTTCCTGCAACTGATGTCAGCGACTTCATCGTTCATAGTCGATCGTGCACACGCTCCTATGGATAACATAACATTGTACGATCCAACTGACATTCGCGCGAGTTATTCAGGAGGTCTTGGTCCATTCATTCTTGAAGAATGGGACAGGATTGGCGGAACTGACGAGAAGATGGTTCTCGCGAAGAATCCCAACTACTTTAATGTGGCCAATGAGCCGAAGGTAGACAAATTTATCATCGTGATGTACGCTAGTGATACAGCATTAGCCTCAGCGATGACATCAGGTGACGTAGACATCGCGTACAGACAGATGACAGCACAGCAGATTGAGTCTTTCAGGACCAATACAGCCGTGCGTGTTTGGGAGGGCATTGGTGCTCAGATCCAGTACATGTTATTCCAGCAGGATATCTATCCGTACAGCGAAACCCCAGTCAGACAGGCTATCACTGCAGCTCTGAATAGGAGTCATGTCACTGAGACTGTCTTCCTTGGACAATTCGAACCGCTGTACAGCATGATTCCAGATGGAATGGCATACCACAAGCCTACTTTCGAGGTACACGGTGATGCGAACTACACGTTCACTCAGGACACGCTTGCAACATACGGGTACAATGCGACTCACCCATTGGTGATAGAACTTTGGTATGAGAGCTCAGGGCACTACCCACAGAGCGCGGAACAGGCACTTGTCTATAAGACTGACTTGGAGGCGAGTGGAGTCATTACTGTGAATCTAAACTACGCTGAATGGTCCACATACAAGGCAAACAGGGATAATCGCATAATGGAAGTCTACATCTACGGCTGGTATCCGGACTATGTAGATCCGGATAACTACATCTTCCTGCCGTTTGCGGAATGGCTCCAAATGGGTTACAATGCCACCTACCCAGCTATGGGTGTCATCCAGGCGGATTGGCTCCAGTATGGGAGAAACCACACAGATTCCGCCGATAGACAGCTGGCCTACGAAACCTTACAGGACATTCAGGCTCAAGAGTGTTCTTGTATTCCACTCTGGCAGAGCTCCACATATGCAGTGAGCGATCCTACCATTCATGGTATTGTCCTCGACATTACTGTTGTTTGGCGTCAATGGCTCATGTATGTAGGGGATCCAGCAACGACTGGACCATAAACACAAAACGTTTTGAGAATGCAGGCCCAACGCCTGCATCCTTCTCTTTTTTTCTCTACGATCTCATTGAGCCTTCTCTAATCTGTTATTTCCGGACGTCTGGAGATATCGAAAACCAATTCGCTTTGTAATAACCACAATTACTTTACTTATTTCGAAGACCTTAAGTTGACCATATTGTAAATTTCTCACTATCGGTTTTCTCTAAAGAGAATGAAAGGTGGTTCACGTGTCACTAAGGTCCTATGTCGTCACTCGCATTTTAATGACAATACCAATGATAGTACTTCTCCTTACAATTGTCTTCATGATTGTTCGCGTTCTTCCGGGCGATCCAGCCGCGCTGCATTTCGAGAGGAACGTTACCCCGGAAGCGCTAGAGGCATTTCGAGAGAGCCTGGGCATGAATGTACCAATATGGGAACAGTACATCAATTACCTGATTGGACTGCCCCAAGGAGATTTCGGACTGTCAATGCAGGACTTCAGCCCAATTAGCTATCACATCTCTCAAAGGTTTCCAGCAACACTTGAGTTGACTATCTACGCTATGCTATTTGCAGTGCTCTTTGGAGTAGCCCTTGGGGTTAAAGCCGCAAAGAACTATGATACAGTCAAAGACTATACAATCAGGACATTCGGCATCGTGACATATGCAATTCCAGTGTTCTTTCTGGGTATGATATTCCAGTTTATCTTCTCAATATACCTTGGATGGTTGCCTACCGGAACTCGTTATTCTCCACGGTACGATCCACCCGACACGATAACTGGACTGTATACTATTGACAGCATTCTGGCGGGCAACCTTCAGGCGCTCGCAATATCGTTCGGATACCTGCTGTTACCTGCATTATCACTGGGTATGGTGCTTAGCGGCATCTTCATCAGGTTGACACGGACCAACATGATCGAAACTCTTAGAATGGACTTTGTTGTAGCAGCACAGGCCCGCGGACTCTCAGATAGAACTGTTTCATTCTCATATGCTCTTAAGAATGCATTTCTTCCTGTTATGACGATGATAGGGCTTCAATTCGCCGCCCTTCTCTCCGGAGCAATACTTACAGAAACAACCTTCAGCTGGCCTGGACTCGGAACATATCTAGTTCAGAGAATCGCCCATCGGGACTACACAGCCATCCAAGGGACGGTTGTTTTCTTTGGGATTCTTGTTAGTTTAGTAACTTTGTTCGTTGACATATTGTATGCATACTTAGATCCGCGTATTAGACTCTAAGGAGGAAGACTGAGAGTGGGAAAAGAGAAGACAGTAAGTGGAGCGTTCCTTCGTATTGGAGTAGTTCAGGAAGCCATAGGTGTCAAGTCGAGAAAGTGGTGGGCTGGGTTCATCATTGTTGTCGGGGGATCGCTAATCCTGATCTCATCCATGATTGGGTTCGCTGTGAACTCTTACAGTGGAGTTGGGGTTCAAGTTGTCGTGATCACGATTACGATGGGGCTTGCTGTCTTGTTGGGTAGCACGTCCAAACACACTGCACCATTTGAGAGATTCCAGAATAGTAGATTCATGAGAGCCCTTCCTATCTTGTTCTTCGGACTGTCTGCGCTAGCCCTCACACCAGTTATATTAGATCCTCTAACTGGTTTTGACCTCTATGCAGTCCTCTTGGGCGGAGGCGCTGTAATAGGTATTATATTGACGTTGCTGTATGAAGGATATCCTTTGCTCAAACATCGAGGCACTCCTGGTATCATCACAATGGCTGGTTTCCTGATCGTCTTCGCCATTGTTTACATGACCATAATATCTACCTGGATTGTACCATATGATCCTAGTGACATAGATGTAGGCCCTCTATTGAAACCACCTCAGCCAGGTTTCCCCTTGGGAACGACGTCACTTGGTCAAGACCTACTCAGTCGAACGATTGCAGGTGGCGGTATCATGCTTCAAGTTGCGGCACTGTCGGTGCTTGTATGCTTCTCGATAGGAGTTCCAGTAAGCCTCGCTGCTTCATTCAGGGGAGGGAAGGTTGAGAAGGTGACGGGCATCGTAATGGATAGCATCTTCGCGTTTCCAGGTCTTGTCCTTGCCATTGCTATCGCTGCAATGCTTGGACCCGGCGTTACGAATATGGCACTGGCTATAGCCGTTGTCTATATTCCTTCTTACTACAGAGTCGTCCGGAGTCAGGTGCTTACTATCAAGGAACTTCCTTACGTTGAGGCGGCAGTAATCATGGGGGCTAGGGATAGAGACATCATCTTCCGGTACATCCTACCCAATCTACTTCCCTCGGCAGTTGTGGTTATGTCTATTAATTTTGCTGATGCGGTTCTTACGGCAGCGGGACTGACCTTTATCGGTCTGGGATTGTCTGTCGATGTACCCGATTGGGGCTGGGATCTGACGTTTGGTTCTCACCAGTTTGTAACGGGCGCTTGGTGGGTAATCACCTTCCCCGGTGTTATGATAGTGATTCTTGCTCTTGGGTTCACTCTCGCAGGAGAGGGTCTTAATGAACTTCTCACACCCAAACTGGAGGAATGAGGATACATGACCGACATTCTCTCAATACGTGACCTCACTGTAGAATACACAACACGTAGAGGAACCGCCCGTGCTGTGGACACAGTATCACTGAACCTCGAAGAGAACCGGACTCTGGGTCTGGCGGGTGAATCAGGATGTGGGAAATCCACCCTGGGTCGCGCGATAATGCGTCTTGTTTCTTACCCCGGACGTATCGTAGAGGGGGAGATAATCTTCAACATTGAGGAAGACATTCAAGCTGAGAAGCATTCTATCAATCGTGGCGACGTGGACCTCAGAGAGTTGAGTGAGGACCAGATGAGGATGCTCCGCGGTAAGGAGATTGCCTACATCTTCCAAGATCCCATGACATCTCTCAACCCGATGCTCAGTATAGGGGACCACTTCACACAGCTCATGAAGGCGCACGACCCAGAAATCGAGAAGGAAGCTGCTCTGGAAAGAGCAGGAGAGCTACTCGACAGTCTCGGTATTTCCCCAGAGAGAGTGAAGGACTATCCTCACCAATTTTCGGGAGGGATGCGCCAGAGAGTAATGATTGGTCTGGGGTTAGCATTGCGGCCTAAACTTCTAATCTCAGATGAACCCACGACCTCTTTGGATGTTATTGTAGAGGCACAGATATTGGAAGAAATGGCTGAACTCAAGGAGGAGTTCAATCTTACAATGATTCTAATTACACACAACCTTGGTGTTCTAGCCCAGACAGCCGATGACATAGCCATCATGTATACGGGAAGACTAGTGGAAATCGCACCTACAGATGTTTTGTTCGAGGACCCTCAACACCCCTATACTCAAGCTCTTCTTGATTCGGTACCAGATGTCACAAAACCTGAGAAGAAACTCTCTTGGATACCAGGAGCACCACCTGACCTCGTGGAATCACCACCTGGTTGCATGTTTCACCCTAGGTGTCCCTTTGTCATGGATGTATGCAGAGAAGTCGTACCATCTCTGAGTGAAAGCAAAATAGGTGGTAAAGTCGCCTGTCATCTATATACTGGAGGTTGAACTTTGAAGCTCATTGAGGTGAAAGATGTCAAAAAGTACTTCCCAGTACAGAAGGGATTCATTGAATCGCTGATTACAAAAGAATCGGAATACGTCAGGGCTGTGGACGGTGTTTCCTTCGATATCAAGAAGGGAGAAGTTCTTGGACTTGCAGGGGAGAGTGGATCGGGTAAGACCACAACAGGGAGACTCTGTGTACGACTTATAGCGCCAACAGAAGGTCAAATCCTGTTCGATGGGAATGATATCGCGAAGCTTAGAGGAAAAGAGCTTCGCCTTATCAGAAGGAGGATACAGTTCACCTTCCAGGATCCCACATCCTCTCTTAACCCTCGACGGAAGATTGGTGAGGCAATTGGAGATGCACTCTTGTTACAAAACATTGGCACTCCAGATGAGCGGAAAGAAAGAGTGGAAGCAGTCTTGGACAGAGTAGGGCTTTCACCTGCAAGTTCATTCATGGACCGATTACCACACCAATTGAGCGGTGGTCAGAAACAACGGGTAGTCTTTGGTAGAGCGATTGTGTTGAATCCTGAGTTCGTCGTAACTGATGAGCCCGTCGCCATGGTTGATGTTTCGATAAAGGCGCAAATTCTGGAATTGATGATGGATTTGAAGAAAGAATATGGACTTACATATCTATTCATTTCTCACGATCTTGCCACATCCAGATACGTGTGCGACAGAATTGGTGTCATGTACCTTGGTAAAATAGTGGAAATGGCTGACAAAGACAGCATCTATGAGGATCCATTGCACCCCTATGCAGTCGGTCTCATGAGTGCAATTCCTGTTCCAGATCCAAAAGCCAAGAAAGCAAAAGCTATACCTAGAGGAGAGATTCCTAGTCCAATCAATCCACCAAGTGGATGCAGGTTCCACCCAAGGTGTCCAAAAGCATTTGAAAGATGCCCTAATGAAGAGCCCGAATTACGTGATGTTGGTAATGGAAGACAAGTTGCTTGTCATTTGTACGACTAACGTTGAACCAGGTCCTCATTCTTCAGAACCTTTACTCGCTCAGCGATTTCTTCTTTCTCTTTAGAAAGAGTGTTGCTTTCAACAATCAGTTTCAGTAATGAGCTTGCATACTCAAACTCGGGTACGTGGCCTTTACGCAATGCTTGTTCAAGACGTACTCTTTTTGTCTTGACCTCATCAAGTGCCTTTCCTAAGGAACGAAGCCGAATCTGCATAAACGCTAGTGAATTTGAAGCATTCATTGACCGACCAACCTTTCCCCAGGAAATA
>MEHG01000071.1 GCA_001940705.1 Candidatus Thorarchaeota archaeon AB_25 | reverse complement strand
AGCCTATCCACGCACCAGTTGATTCTATCGATGTAATCGTTGCGCTCTCTCGAGATGCAATTGTCGGCGTTCGTGACAAATTGGTGGAGGAGGGAGTGATCATCTTCGATGACGCAATTGAGTTTGATGATTTAGATGCCTGCCACTACCCCGCACCCCTCGAAAAGATTGCTAAGGAGGTTGGCGGCAACATTCGAATGATGAACGCTGCAGCCCTCGGTGCTATCTTATCCGTTATCAAATTTCCATTCAAGCTTGCTGAAGATGTGCTAAACGAAATCTTCGGAGGAAAAGGAGAGAAGGTTGTTGCTGGAAACGTTGCTGTGGCAAAATCTCTCTATGACTTGACCACTGAGAAGTTTACAGGCACCTGCAGCTATAATCTTGACACATTGGAAACTGGACCTTGCAAAGCCAAGTTGTTGCTAACAGGAAATAGGGCCCTTGCACTTGGTGCTATCGCTGCCAACGTGAAGTGGGTCTCGTCATATCCTATGAGTCCCTCCACGTCACTCTTCATGGACATAGTATCAAACTCCCGAAATCTGAACATTGGTACTTTGCAGACAGAGGATGAGATAGCATCCATCTGCATGGCTATTGGAGCTTCATATGGAGGGGCACGCTCAATGGTCACAACCTCTGGTGGTGGTTTTGCCTTAATGACTGAAGCCGTAGGTCTTTCAGCAATGGCAGAAACGCCGGTTGTCATCTACAATGCTCAGAGACCTGGACCTAGCACTGGATTGCCTACTCGTACTGAGCAAGCTGACCTATTCTTCATGGCTTTTGCTTCTCAGGGAGAGTTTCCACGAATATTGCTTGCACCTAAGGACCCGCTTGAAGGATTTGATGTTGCGACTAGAGCTTTCAACCTAGCTGATAAGTTTCAGATTCCGGTCATGATTTTGGGGGACCAGTACTTCGCGGACTCAGTCATGAATGTCCCTCGAATCAATGTTTCAGGAGTCAAGATTGATCGTGGAAAATTGGATAAGACTGGGCCCAATCCTGATTACAAGCGCTATCTCCTAACAGCTGATGGAATCTCCCCAAGGGCATTTCCCGGGGATGAACGCAAGTCAATAGTAGCATCAGGAAATGTGCATCGCGAGGATGGCCACATAACTGAGGATACTGACATGAGGAACAAGATGGTAGCGAAGTTCATGAACAAACTCCCTGCTATTATGGAGTCACTGAACCCACCAGATCTCTATGGCGATGAGAAAGCTGAGGTAACACTCCTCACTTGGGGTTCAACATGGGGTGCTGCTAATGAAGCAATGCAGATTCTGAAGGATGCTGGGGTTTCAATCAATCATTTACACTTCTGTGATATCTATCCACTGCGGACTGACAAACTGAGGAAAGTTCTCAGTAAGTCCAATCAGATTATCTCTATTGAACAGAATGTCACATCGCAATTCGCGCAGCTGGTCAAGATGGCCACTGGAATTTCAGTTCATCACCATATCAACAAGTATGATGGGCGACCTATGACCGCAAGATGGATTGTAGATGAGATAAAGGAGGCTGGTGTCAAATGACCACTACAGAACAACTAGACCCACCACAGAAAGTGACATGGTGCACAGGATGTGGGAATCACGGAATCCTGGCTGCCCTCAAGAAAGCTGTCCTGGAATTGGACATGCCTGTCCACAATCTTGTTATAACCTCCGGAATAGGATGCTCAGGAAAGATACCCCACTACATCGGAGGTCTCAACAGCTTCCATACTCTTCACGGACGACCCATTCCTGTTGCCACTGGTATCCATATGGCTAACAAGGACCTAGAGGTAATAGTCCATGCTGGTGATGGTGACACTCTTGGTGAGGGTCTCGGACACTTTGTGCATGCTGCTAGGAGGAATGTCAACCTTGCAGTGTTTATTCACAACAATGGTGTTATGGGTCTGACAAAGGGACAGTTCTCACCGGCTGCGCCAAGAGGGTACGTGTCTAACACATCACCCCCACCCCCAGGAGCTCCGATGGCCCCGACGAATCCAGTAGCTCAAGCAATCACAGCTGGTGCAACTTTCGCTGCTCGAGGTTTCTCAGGAGATCAGAAGGCACTGGTGAAGCTGATGGTGGAGGCTGTAAAACATCGCGGATTTGCAGTGGTTGACATACTACAGCCCTGCGTAACTTGGAACCGTCAGTTGACCTGGAAATTCTACAACGAGAATACATTCTCTTTGCAGGACAATGGACATGATGTGTCCAACAAACTTGCTGCATTAGAGAAGGCGTTCGTCGATAAGGGTAAGATTCCAATTGGCGTCTTCTACAAAGTCGACGCTCCAGACTTGGCTGTAGATATTGCCTTGCCAGAAGACGTACCTCTAAAGGACCACATTACTAAGCTTAAGGACGTCCAACAGATTATTGATGATCTGATGATATAGCAGTAGGTCGTCAGATCTCACTGGAGGCCATGAAAGTGGAGAAGACTAGAAGAGAGAAAGACTCGATAGGAGAATTAGATGTTCCTGCTGATGCCTACTGGGGAATCAACACACAGCGAGCAGTAATGAACTTCAAAATAAGCGGGCGATCATTCTCTCCTGAATTCATTCATTCTCTGGCTCAGGTGAAGAAAGCCTGTTTGATTGCTAACAATGCAGCCAAGCAAATTCCAGATGAGCTTGCTTCTGCTGTCGAATCTGCTATAGATGAAGTTCTTCAAGGGAAGTTCGATGATCAGTTTCCAATCGATATCTTTCAGACTGGCTCTGGAACTCAGACTAATATGAACATGAACGAGGTTCTGAGTAACCGGGCAAATGAGATACTTGGTCATGCAAAAGGTACCAATTCACCTGTTCATCCAAACAATATAGTCAACATGTCACAGTCCAGTAATGACATTATTCCAGTTGCAATGCATGTGTCAGCGTTGAAAGCAATGGGAGCATTTCTTCTTCCAGCTCTTGATAGACTACGCGCGACACTTGGAAAGAGAATCGAGCAGTTTGAGAAAGTTGTGAAGGTCGGTCGGACACATCTTCAGGATGCGGTTCCCATCCCTCTTTCCATGGAGTTTCAGGTCTACAGAGAGCAAGTTGAATCATCTATCACTAGAGACCTCTCATCTGCGGCAGAGAGTCTCCTACTAATCCCAATTGGAGGGACTGCTCTTGGCACAGGTTTCAATACACCAAAGGGCTTTG
This sequence comes from Candidatus Thorarchaeota archaeon AB_25, assembly GCA_001940705.1. Taxonomy (GTDB): domain Archaea; phylum Asgardarchaeota; class Thorarchaeia; order Thorarchaeales; family Thorarchaeaceae; genus SMTZ1-45. Next base: position 9,286 of record MEHG01000071.1, on the reverse strand, counting down.
CAAAACGTGCTGCTACTGAACTTAGTAATATGACTGGCTTCAAATTCCAAGTGAACCCCGTCCAAGCTGAGGGTATCTCCTCCCATAATGCGATTGTCCGGACAAGTGCAGCTCTGAGGTCTCTTGCCCTGACGTGCATGAAAATGGCTAGTGACATTCGTTTGATGGGAAGTGGCCCAAGAGCAGGACTTGGTGAACTCATACTCCCGCAGAATGAACCTGGTTCTTCAATCATGCCAGGAAAAGTTAACCCAACACAGTCAGAGGCTCTCATCCAAGTTGCTATTCAAGTGATTGGCAACGATGCCGCTATCGCAGCTGCTGAAGGATTTGGGAGTATTCTAGACCTCAATGTAACTAAACCTCTCATGATTGTCAATCTTCTAGACTCTATACACCTGCTAGCAGGCGGGATTGATTCATTCATCGAGAATTGTCTTGAGGGTCTAGAAGTGAACAGAAGCAGGATAGATCAACAACTTGCGGAAAGTCTGATGATCGTAACCAGACTAGCTCCAGTCATCGGTTATGATAAGGCTGCTGAGATTGCAAAGACTGCTCATTCAAGTGGCAAGACAATTCGTGAGGTTGTCATCGAGTCAGGGGTTGAAATCGACGGAGACCTTGATGAAATTCTAGACCCAACAAAGATGGTCTGATATCGACCGAGCCGTACACGTTATAACTGAATAGCTTTTTTTGTTATACAGAGGTGAGTGACGATTTCATCTTTCAAACATGATGTCATCATCGTGGGTGCAGGTCTCTCAGGACTACGAGTTGCTATTGAACTAAGCGACAAGTTTGATGTTGCAATCGTGACAAAGGTCCATCCACTGAGATCCCATTCTGTGGCTGCTCAAGGAGGAATCAACGCTTCGCTTGGTGAGGATGATTCGTGGGAGTCTCATGCTTTTGACACTGTAAAGGGCTCTGACTATCTTGCAGATCAAGATGTAGTTGAGATTCTTGCGAAGGAAGCTCCTCGCGCAGTAATTGAGAACGAACGTTGGGGTACAGCATTCTCTCGGACAGAAGATGGAAAGATTGCACAGAGACCATTCGGTGGTGCTGCATTCCCGCGAACTTGCTATGCCGCTGACAGGACTGGACATAATCTGTTGCACACGACCTTTGAGCAGGTGCTGAAAAGGGGCATCAAGTTCTACACTGAGTGGTTCGTCACATCACTAGTGAAATCTGATGAGCGAGTGTGTGGCTTGACAGCTCTTGATATTTCCACTGGAGAAGTTCATGGTTTCGCAGCGAAGGCAGTTGTCCTAGCCACGGGGGGCTTTGGTCGAGTCTATGGCCATTCTACAAACGCGCTCATTAACACTGGTGACGGGTGTGCCCTTGCCCTTAGGGCTGGAGCGCCTCTGAAGGACATGGAGTTCATTCAGTTCCACCCCACCTGTCTGTTCGGTTCCAGTATCCTGATGACAGAAGGTGCACGAGGTGAGGGAGGTCATCTCGTCAACGCAGAGGGCAAGAGATTCATGAACAAATATGCTCCTGAGAAGATGGAATTAGCTCCTCGAGATATCGTTGCCCGTGCCATCCGAACTGAGGTTCTTGAGGGTCGAGGATTTGAGGATGAGTACGTTCATCTCGATTTGAGGCATCTAGGTAAAAAGAAGATCATGGAACGTTTCCCTGGAATTCGAGAGATATGCATTCATTTCGCAGGAGTCGATCCTATTGACGAACCAATCCCAATCCAACCAGCTCAGCACTATTCAATGGGTGGCATCCACACAGACAAGGGTGGTACCACCTCTATTGCGGGACTTTTTGCTGTAGGTGAAACAGCTTGCATGAGTGTACATGGCGCAAACAGACTCGGAGGGAATTCCCTTCTTGAAACCTTGGTGTTTGGTAGGGTGGTTGGCGAAAAGGTTGGAGAGTATACTGCGTCTGAAAAACCCCCTGACGAATCATATGTAGGACAAGCGGCCTTTGAGATGCGTGAACATCTCCAGACGTTACTCCTGCATGAAGGTGGTGATTCTCCCGCAGACATACGTGAAACAATGGGTCAGACCATGGATGTCCTGGTCGGTGTCTTCAGGAAGTCAGATGCCCTCGAAGCGGCACTCAAGATGATCCGTGAACTAAAGACAAGATTCGAGAATGTGAGTGTTGGACAAAGCGATGAGAAATTCAACTTCGCTCTGATTCGGACTTTGGAGCTAGAGAACATGCTGGACCTTGCTGAGGTTATTACCATGGGGGCTCTTATGAGAAGAGAAAGTCGCGGTGCCCACTGGAGACTGGACTACCCGCAAAGAGATGATGAGAATTTCTTGAAACATTCACTGTTCACGATGGTGGATGATTACATCAAGACCGAGTTCATCGATGTGAACCTAGGTAAGTTCGAGGTGAAGGAGCGGACGTACTGATGATGTTCAGAATAGCTAGAAGCAGAGATGGTGGGTCAATCACTCATTACGACCTCTATAAGGTTGACATTAAAAAGGGCATGACTGTTCTCGATGCCCTGTTTCAAATTCAAGACAGGATGGATCCCTCACTCTCATTCCGATATTCATGCAGAGGTGCTGTCTGTGGAAGTTGTTCCATGCTCATCAACAAGGAGCCACGACTTGCATGTCGAACCCAAATAGCTGACGTGAAGAACAATGACATGAAGCTGAAGCCATTTTCTACGATATCTAACACCCCAGCTGGATGGAACTCTGATGTGGAGATACTGATAGAGCCATTGCCGAACATGCCTATACTGAAGGACCTCGTTGTAGATATGGCAAAGTTCTACGATTCCCTAGAGTCGATGAAACTCTGGAGTGAAACTGAGGATGGTGACACTCCTCGGCCGCAGAGTCCTGATGAACGAAAGAAGATTGAGCGATATGTCAACTGCATTCTCTGTGCACTCTGTTATGGATCTTGTCCGGTCAACGCTGAGAAGGAGGAATACGTTGGTCCTGCGGCTCTTGCAAAGGCTTGGCGATTCCATGAGGACTCACGAAGTCCTGACCCTGAACGATATGTTAAATCCGCAACAACGCCACAAGGTGCAGTACTTTGTGACCTCATAATGAATTGTGTGAAAGCATGCCCAAAGGGAGTTGCACCTGGTGGAGCAATTAGAAAAATCAAGGACCTCTAGTTGGTCGCAAAGGTTCACGGTCGCTTTTGAGCAAACAAGTTATAACGCCTCATTCCAGAAAGACTGCAGGTTGGTTGGGTGGATTGACGAAGACCTCTGACAGATACGCAAAATGGTTCGGTACTAGGGTGCCCATGGTTTCAAGAGGGTTTACCGTAATTTTTGTACTACTAGTAGCCCTACCATTCTCAGCTGTCATCTACTTTGGGTTTGGTCTCACAATCGTCGGCACAAACTGGTTGATTGTACTACTACTTTCCACCCTTATTGGGGCTCTATTCCACATACTCTATCTACTCATCCTGAGAATTAGATTCAACAATCCATCACAAAACACAGAGTTCCATGACCTTATTGGTCGAATCCATCAGAAGGTCGTGATATCCTCGAGAACCCATATCTGGGTACGTCGGAGTGAAGAGGTATTTATCGCTTCAACCTACAATCCACTCTTTAATGCTGTCATTGTTTCGGAACCGATGGTTGAACTCATCATGAAGAGTCCGGAGAGCGGGGAGGCTCTTCTTGCGTTTCATCTAATGCGAGTTCCAAGGGCTAGATGGTTTGCAGATTTTGTGGGTTCTGTCATTCTGTTTTTGATCTTTGCTTATACATCAAGTTTAGTTCTCGTTCCCTTGGTCATAATGCTTGTTCAGAGTATTATGTATGGTGGGATTATGGTCATCTCAATGATGGGCTCATTTGCAACCCTCTTTATGGCTCCAATCTTATTCATCATTCTAGTGAAAGGGACATTCTGGAGGCACGAACCTGCGTTTGTAGCTGTGCATCAGATCTATGGTCTGCATCCAAATGTTGCCAAGGTGCAAGTTGAAAGAGGAATCATACTGAATGAGGAAGAAGCACAGACTGTGATCTGGAGTGTCCGCGATTGGGAAAAGAAGAAGCGTGGTGCGAGAAGAGTAGGAGTGTGCACATTGGTAGCAATACTCTCTTGGATCCTTGGATTAGCACTAGTTAGTTGGCTGGGTTCCATTCCGTACTCTCCATACTTGGTTCTGCTTCTCTATCTACCCTACATCTTGGCAGGCGTTGCTGCTTTGATAGCTTATCTACTACTTGGAAGATGGGACAAGAATGCAATGGGTGAGGTTTTCAAAGAAACAACTGATTACGATGAACCAATCTGGGTGGATTGATGCAGAATCAACCACCACCGTATATTCTCAATCTGGACTGGACATCAGTAATATCCTCACTTTCTCCATCAAAGAATGCTGCATCATGCACTTTGGAGCGGAATAGCTTCCCAGAACTTGTTTCTCCCCTTCTCTTGTCTGTTGGTTCCGATTGGAGTCTTCCGGATAATCTATAGTAGATGTAGACACCAATACAGAGCACGAACACAGATACACCTAGTAGTACCAATAGAACACCCCGTCTTTGCTATACTGAATATTAGAGCAAACGGATATGTATCTTGCTATTTTCATCATCTCATCATCTGTTACTTAGTCTTTGCTTTGTGACTTTGATGGCTGCTTCTGATAGATCGCTTGTCACCCATCGACGGTTCATCCTATCTGCAACAACGACAGTAGTTCCTGAACCTGCAAAGAAATCTGCAACGATATCTTCAGGGTCTGTTGAAGACGCAATGATCCGTTCAAGGAGTGCTTCAGGTTTCTGAGTGAGAAATCCAGTATTTTCTTTTGAGGCTCCCTGAACTGGGTATATGTCAATCCACAGGTCTGATACTGGAACTCCTTGAACATCAGCGAGGTATTGCTTCTTGGTGTAACGCCCGTTCTTGCTTGTATAGATCAAACCGGCACTCCACCATTCATCAAGGGTCTCTTTCCGGTAGAGATAGGGTGCTGTCCTTCCTCTCCATTCAAACTGCTTCCTATCCTCAGTCCGTTGGATACCTTGAGCCTCTATCTCTATCAGTCGAAACCTACCTTTCTCATCTTTGTAACTGTAGGGTTTGCGAGACCTCTCATCATGCTCTCGGTAGGTCGGGTGTGTCTTGAACTTGGTTGCATCTGCAGCGTAGAGAAGGATCACATCATGTTGACTTCCGAAACCTTTGCTCTGCGCCTTGGGACTGTTTGTCCGTTTCCAAACAATCTCATTGACGAAGTTAGAATATCCAAATATTTTATCGAGAATTATTTTGACATAATGTGACACGTGCCAGTCAAGGTGTACCCAGAGACTCCCATCTTTCCTGAGTAATGGTCTCATGGCTTCCAAGCGGATTCTCATAAAATCCAGATATTCTTCTAGACCACCTTTCCATCTGTCGCTGTATGTCAATTCCTCATGTAGAATGCCAGCTGTTTGACTATCACCACGAGAACGAGTCTTGAGAGTATAGTCTGTCCCTGACAAAAACGGTGGGTCGATATAGATCAGCCGAACCTGTCCATTAAGAATGCCTTGGTGGTCTCTGATGACGTCTAAGCAGTCGCCATGCAGGATGAGGTTCTTCCAATCACTCATACTAGTGGACTAGATGCTCCTCCTTAAGATACCTTTGAGGTGCAACGAATAAGGTCTTTGAACTTGGAGCATTACATCTCCATGTCATCAGTGACTTCTTCACCAGGTTCTAGTGCTTCAGCCTGTTCCCTGGCGACTCCAATTTTAATGAGTCCAACCAAATAACCTGCGATTCGATTTCGGACCTTCTTGGACGAAACATCTGTGAACTGCTCAACTAGCCTCTTGTTGGTTTCAAAATCATCTGTGAATGTATCTGGATAAAGCGCCAGAAGGTTCTTCGAGGCGTTCTTAATATATGAAGGTCTTACACTTCCCAATTTCAGCTCACCGAACAATGTTTGTGAATGTCGGTGTGCTCCAGACTGAGTTTATAAAGCATATGGTGGGCCACTAGAATAGGGAGTGCAAACTTTGCTTTATGAGACCTTGGCTGAAGCGTATGATGAGGTCGAGACCACAAGTGGATCACTCGAGAAAATCCGAATCTTTTCAGAACTTCTTCAGAAGGCTGATCCCTCAGAAGTGAGCCAGATTGCAGCACTGACCATTGGCAAGCTTCATCCAGATTGGAAGAGCGAACCTGAGATTGGTGTTGCGGAGAAAATGGCAATTCAGGTAGTGGCATCTGCGGCGTCAGTCCCTGAGGGCGAGGTGCGTCAGATGCTGCAGAAAACAGGCGATATTGGTAGTGCTGCTGAATCCCTCTTGCTAGAAAGCGCGCAAGCCACACTCTTTGCACAAGAACTGACCGTGTCTGTGGTTTATGACACTCTAGACCAAGCAGCTAAGGTGTCCGGATCTGGTAGCAATAAAATCAAGGTCTCCAAGCTAGTCGGATTACTTACAGATGCAAAACCGATTGAGGCACGATACATTCTCAGAACAGTGACAGGGTCTCTACGCCTAGGTCTCGGACATATGGGACTCATTGACTCAATGGCCATTGCATTCACCGGAGATAAGGAGACGCGAAACGACATTGAGGCTGCTTTCAATGTGTGCAGTGATCTCAGCGAAATCGCCTCCATTCTAGCTAATGATGGTATAGAGGCTGTGCGAGCAGTCAGAACGAATGTGGGCGTGCCAATCCGAATGATGGCCGCGAAGAAATTGTCCAGTCCTCAAGAAATAATCGAGAAGGTACTTGGGAAGGCATTAGTTGAGAATAAGTATGATGGTGAGAGAGTTCAAGTTCATAAAAATGGAGATGAGGTAGTTCTCTATTCTCGTCGTCAGGAAGTCATCACAGCTCAATATCCTGATGTTGTAGAATTAGTTCAGAATCACGTAAAAGCTGAGACCTGTGTGATGGAGGGTGAATGTGTCGCTATTGACCCCTCTACAGGCAAAATGAGACCTTTCCAAGAGTTGATGCGTAGAAGACGTAAGATGGACATTGAAGCAACTCAGGCAGAAGTTCCTGTTGCCGTCTTCTTCTTTGATATTCTCTACGCAGATGGTGAGGATGTCACCTCCCTCCCAATGTTAAAACGAAGAGAACTCATGGAGAAAATAGTCGAAACTACTGAAAGAGTTCAGCTTACCGCTGCAGAGCTCACTGATGACCCTGAGCGACTCCAAGCGATCTTTGAAGAGGCCATTGGGTCTGGACATGAGGGTGTGATCGCAAAAGCAATCCACAAGGATTCAACCTACCAAGCAGGGTCTCGAAGCTGGCTCTGGATTAAGCTGAAAGCGTCTTATACAGAGGGACTGGCTGACTCAGCTGACCTTGTGATTGTTGGAGCAATCCACGGTCGTGGGAAAAGGACTGGTCTCTACGGGGCTATTTTAGCATCGGCATATGATATTGACAGTGACACCTATCCAACGGTGTGTAAGATTGGCACTGGATTCACTGATGAGATGCTGGCTGAGTTCAAGGAACGTCTTGAAAAGCACAAGCTGGAACAGAAGAATCCAAAGGTCATCTCTGACATTGATGCAGATGTCTGGTTTGAACCAGTTGAGGTCATTGAGGTGTTGGGCGATGAAATAACGTTAAGCCCCACTCATCCTGCTGGTCGTAAGATTCTCAAGGATGGTGGGCTTGCGATTCGATTTCCGCGGTTCACCGGACGTTGGCGTGATGACAAGGACCCAACTCAGGCAACTTCTGTTGATGACCTGATTGAAGCCTTTGAGCGACAACGAGGAATTTCTGAATAGTATTCTTCCGGCAGTTTTACATGCATCTCGTTCGTAAACAGTCCTGTACCTGGAGGCTTTCAATTGCATAGCATTCGTGTCGAGGACCAGAGGATGCACTTCAGCGCATCTCATTTTGTGAAGAGTGAAGGAGAATTTGAGAACCTTCATGGGCATAACTACTCCTTAAGGATAAAGCTCACAGGCCCTATGAATGATGAAGGAATGGTCTACGACTTCAGGGAAGTAAAATCAAAGGCACTCAAGATATGCAAAACACTAGATCACAAGGTGTTGCTCCCTGGAGAGTCCAAGACCATCAAAGTTACTAAATCGGAGGAGTTCATTGAGGTCAATGTGGGTGAAAAACGATATGTCTTCCCAGAGGAAGATTGCGTTATCATTCCAACAAAAGCCACAACCGCAGAGTTGCTTGCATTGTACATCCATGAGCATCTAGACTTTCCCAAAGACTTCAACGTGAAGGTCTGCGTGAGTGAGAGTGCAGGATCAACAGGTTGCTATAAGAAATAACGACATTCCTTGACAACAAAGAGGCGTAACGACTTGGTCATTGACACTCAGAATGAACGACCCAAACACAGAATCCAACTGAGCAAAGTTGGTGTGAAGAATCTCAAGACCTTCATGATTACAGAGCGTAGTGGCGTCCGACACCATATACTCCCTAAGGTCGATATCACCATCGATTTACCCGCAGAGCAAAAGGGAGTCCACATGTCTCGTCTTGTAGAGTCAATGACTGAGGAACTAAGTGATCAGTTCAGAGTACATTCCTCCATTGAACATATCCAAATGCGGATACTGGAGGGACTCTCAAAGAAACACAGCTTCAAACGTGGTGAAGTGAAATTCGAGTTCGAGTTTGGATACGAGAGTCATACTCCGGTGTCTGGTAAGAGAACATGGGAAGTCTGTGATGTTACAGCATCTACGACCATGGAGGAAGGCAAACCATTCATGCATGATGTGGAAGTGAAGGTCATTGGCAATACTGTCTGTCCACATTGCATGGCGAATAATGCCGGTCTCACTCACATACAGCGTGCATTTGGAAAACTACGCGTCGTGGGTGAGATTGATGCCATTCCAACATACGGGACAATGATTGATATCATTGAACAATCCTTCTCGAGCAAGACGTATTCCCTCTTGAAACTAGAAGACGAGGTTCATGTCACCAAAGAGATGCACGATAACCCATTACTCGTCGAAGACGTCTGTCGTAACATCCTACAGCATGCGAAGGACAAATACAGTGATCGAGACCTCGAGATGTTTGCTGAAGCACGATCATTAGAGAGCATTCACAAGCATGATGTGATTGCACAAGGTCGAGTTCTTTCAAATGGCGATGAATAGAACTAGAATATCCACAGTAATGTTATATTTCATTATACTAGCTTCTATTCGTTACAATCTCAGGTCGTTATGAGGTTGCAAGCTAGAAATCTGAAGTATCTGAGAACACTTCTTGTGTTTGTCCTGATACTTCCAACTGCTTCAATTGCA
>MEHG01000070.1 GCA_001940705.1 Candidatus Thorarchaeota archaeon AB_25 | reverse complement strand
GTCGTATCTTCAAAGAAAGACACATTGGCCACTACCTCTTTCCCATCCAATGCAACATACGACCAGTCCTTCTTCTTGGGGCTATGCCATCCTTGAGCCCAGAACTCCTTTCGAACTTCATCTAGGTCTGTTGTAACCTCATGTGCTTTCCATAGAAGTCGGATTGCTGAATCTCTATCCTCATCCTTGGCCTCTCGAATTTCATACATATCGATCAAGTTCCAACCGTAATCGAGTGTCTTTTCACTGTTCCGAAATACGAAATCTTGTATCGATGATTAATTTTGATAGAGGTCTTTTCTTTCCCATTTGATATCGAAGGTGTATCGATAGATGGTGCGCTGATGATTTCGATATGTTCATCTGTTTGGGCGGAATTGTACCTTACAATAATATTCAAGTGGAATCCATTATCAACATTCAAGAGTTATGTGTCATGACCTTTGGCGTTCCTGGTGATAGAACCTACAAATTGGTACTAATCGGGGACGGAGCGGTAGGCAAGACAAGTATCCGGGAACGTTATCTAGGTCGGGGATTCAAGAGAAGCCAGCTCGCAACCATTGGTGTAGATTTCGCTCAGAAGTATACCTCGTATGGTGGAGTAAACGTTAGACATATCATCTGGGATCTGGCTGGCCAACCCTCATATGCCAGTGTGAGAAGGCATTACTACCAGGGAAGCAGCGCAATACTCCTTGTCTATTCGGTGGTTGAAAGGGAATCATTTGACAATGCAACTAAGTGGCTTGTGGAGGCACACAAGCATTTGCGAGGAGCTGATTGGTCCGGATGGCAGGGACTACCAACTGCGGTCATTGGGAACAAGATAGACCTGAGGGATTCTGGAGAGTTCGAAGACGTTGTAGAAACTTTGGAGGGTCACGCGTTTGCGGAGTATTTTGCTGAGCGATTGGATGCCCCTGTGTTGTACAAGGAAACCTCTGCTCTGACAGGCGAAAACATTAATGACACCTTCTCTGAGTTAACGGGGCTCATGTTTGAGGCGGATGGGAAAAGACCACCTCGAACTGTGAAATCTGCAAACGAAGAATAATAATAACAAGTTCAGATTCGAAAAGCACATTCTAAGCTAAGACCCATTATGTGATATTTTTAAGTATAATGAGAGCTTAAACAAAGTTATATCTAAAAACTGTGGAGGAGAGAATTTAATGAAAAAGAGAATGAGCGTTATCTTTCTATCCTTTTTGTTAGTTGTATCGTTGATGCAGTGCTACGCAGCTGCTGAGAAACAAACGAGATTAGAAGAGAATGCTAGAGAGGTCAATTATGACGGATCTTCGCCGCACGTGCTGATTCCTGAGCAATATTCCAGCTATCTAGGAGGATCTTCCAATGATGAATTAACCGCTCTTGTGTTTGAAGAACCCGATATAGTCTACCTTGCAGGAACAACATCCTCAACTGACTTTGCAGATCCTAATGGATATCAGGACACAAATGCAGGAGCAGCAGATTGCTTCATCATGAAAATGAACATCGCAACTGAAACGGTGATTTATGCAACATATATTGGTGGAAATGCTAGTGACTATCTGGCGGATATCGCAGTAGATGATGACGGAAACCTATACGCAACCGGATTTACGGTGTCTTTGGATTTTCCAACAGTAAATGCATACCAACCCGTCTTTGGAATGCATACCAACCCGACTTCGGATTTTCCAACAGTACATACATGCCAGTGGAATATCCGTCATACGACTGCTGCGTTTGTCTTTAAATTGAATCCAACTGGTGATGAGTTATTGTATTCTATGTCCTTTGGTCCAACATCTACGAATGTTGCTGGAGCTTCTATTGATGTCGATTCATCAGGCAATTCATATGTTTTCGGAGATGTCTTTGGGGGCGGTATTGACCTTGTCAATCCGATCGATGATGTAAGAGGGATTGAGGAATGTATTCTTCTGAAATTCAATTCCACTGGTAATGGTCTTGACTACGCGTCATATATTGGAGGTTCTGATGCAGACTATCCATCTTCTATGTCCATTGATGATGACGGAAATGTTTTTCTGATTGGTTATACTGAATCAGATGATCTACCAGGGCTGAGTGGCTATGATACTTCTTACAATGGTGCCAAGGATTGTTTTGTTATCAAGTTGAATTCGACTTTGAATGGATATGAATACTCAACCTATATTGGAGGTGCTGGAATTGATGAGACAAGTTCTGCAACAGTCGACAGTTCTGGTTCAGTTTTTGTGACTGGTTCCACTTCATCAACAGCATTTCCAACAGTTAATGCATATGATGACGAGATTAGTGGATTGAGGGATTGTTTTGTGTTCTCATTAATGCCTGATGGAAGTTCACTTAGTTATTCGACTTATTTGGGCGGTTCAGGAGTCGATTATGGGGAAGGTATTGTGACTTACTTGAATGAGGCTGTCTTTGTGACAGGACATACCCGATCAAGTGATTTCCCAACTACGAACGGAGCAGATACGAGTTTTAATGGTGAAACTGATTGTTTTGTATCCAAGTTGAACTTGTCAACCAATGCACTAGAATATTCAACTTATGTTGGTGGATCTCTAGATGACTATGGAGAATGCATAGCTGTAACCTCAGATGAGAGCATGATTATTGCGGGCTACACCACTTCAGAAGACTTTCCAACAGATACATCACACAAAGGGATGAATGACTGGTTCCTACATGAAATTCTAAAACCGGTACTATCTGGTGGGTTCGATCCGACCTTACTCCTGTATGTTGGTGTTGGAGTTGCAGCGGTTGTAGTCATTGCTGTCGTCGTGTATGTCAAAAGACGATAGGGTTGAATAAGAGAAGAGAGGGCGCAACACCCTCTCTCTATATATTTTATTGATTTTCTTCAAACTGCTTGACAAACTCTTTGAACTGGTCGATGCCCTTCTGCCAGAACTCTTCCTTCGTGATATCAAAGCCAATCTCTGCAGCAAGGTCTCGTGGACTCTTGCTTGAGCCTGCAGCAAGTAGTGCTTTCAGCTTTGGAACGAACTCCTTACCCTGTTCCTTGTACAGACGATACATCGCATAGACGAATAACTGAGCATAGACATAGGGATAGTTGTAGTATCGCCTGACGGGCATGTAGAAATGCAACTTGAAGGTCCACCACCATTGCATCTCGTCAAACCACTCCACTGAATCGCCGTACATCTTATCACGTGCCTCGACCCAGAGTTTAGAGATGAGTTCGCCATCTAGGTACTTGCCCTTCTCAATTGCTTCGTAGAGTGCTGTTTCAAACCAGAGTCTAGTTGACACTTGAAAAGCAGTACCTCCAAACTCGTCACAGACGGTTGCGAGAAGTGCTCTCTTCTCCTCTTTGGTCTTGACCTGCTCTAGTAGCTTGTCAGTGATGAGCAGTTCTCCAAAGATTGATCCTGTTTCAGCGACGCAGTAACTGATCTCATAGTTTTTGGGTTTTTGAGCGCGTGTCCCAAGATAGGCATGCATTGCATGACCGAGCTCATGTGCCTGAGTGAAGACATCTGAAGTTATGCCATTAAAACTTTGGAGAATATAGGCACTCTTACCGGAATGCCAGGTCTCGCAATACGCGCCTGACCTCTTTCCATTTCGCACCTCAGCATCTATGTGGCGCTTGTCAAACATCTCCTGCATCCAGACTCCAACCTCTTCATCAAATTCAGAGTAAGCATCTACAACTAACTTCTGAGATTCTTCCCAAGTGTACTTTTTCTCAGGTGAATCATTAAGGGGTGCCATGATGTCCCAATTACCAAGTTTCTTGAAACCGAGGACTTTGGCCTTGAGACGAAGATAGTCCTGGTATACGCCTCTATTCTTCTCAATCGTGTTCATCAAAGCCGTAATAGTCTCTTCATCAACATCATTGATGAGAAAGCTCTGAGTCATGGGTGACTCCAATTTCCTCAATTTGACCATCTGCACATGATTTGAACAGATTGACCTAAGGGCGGCTGACCATAGGATATGGTCCTTGCCAAGATCCCGATAGACAACCTCGTGAACTCTTCTTCTCACATCTCGGTCGGGATGTTGATAAAACTGAATGATCTCACCATAGGGCAGAGTTTTGGTTTCTCCCTCAATTTCAATCTCGTAGGTTCGTGTGGCTAACCAATCACCTTGTAGCTGAGACCATGCTCGAATACCGTTCTTGTCCTTCGCAATGATGACTTTCTCTTCAGCTTCACTCAACATGTAGGGTATTTTACGTGCAATCATTTCCAAGTAATGTTTGTACTCTGAGAGATCTGAGTCATTGATAATCTCTGGATTCTTTGAGAGAAGCTCGCCCATCTCCAGAGGCGCAAAAGCATATGCCTGCTGTAGAAACATATACGTGGTTCTGGCTTTATCCGCCAATTTCTTTGCTACTTCATTGTTCATGTCAGCATCATACATGCGTAGCGCATAGAGGTATGCACCTTCATGCTGTAGCTCATACCTATCGCTCTCTTCTATCATATCATGAACCTGTTGTACATTGTAAGATGCAATCTTTCCATGATGCTTAGCTCTGAATTCTTCGGCAGCCTTCACCCATGCAGTCAATTGTTCTTCAATGTATCCGGGATCGTCGAATTCAACGAGTTGAGAGAGATCCCATTTCATCTTCCCTGACTCAGTCATTGTTATCTTCCAAACGCCGCAGCATATCTGAGTCTTAAGAGTGCTGTGTCATGTGCATTGAGCTAAAGAACTCGCTCAAAGAGAAGAAGTTGAATTCCGTGGTTTCTTCTTTTCAACCATTTAACTTGACTATACAGTTCCTGAAACTCGGGAGGGTGAATGCACATCAGATTTCTGATGTTCTTCATTCGTGCATGGTGCAGGTGCGTTGACAAATTTGAGAGAAATCCATCAGGTGTCGAAGCATAGATGGTGAAACACCACTGGGATCCATACCGAGTTTCATGCTGAAATCCAGATGAAAAGCTCGCACTACTTCCATCACCAAACCAAAACTCAGTAGAGGTCTCTGCAATGATATCCAAATTCTGTGGAATGGGGTCAAAGACATACCAATGATGGATTAGAACTCTGTTTGGGAATATTCCTGTATGATTCTGTACGAAGTCGATAACTTCCGATTTTTCCATTCTTTCTACAGAGTCAGTCTCATGAATCCATCTGAAATTGCGACGGTAACCCTTCCAGAAAACACTGTACTGGCCAATGACATTCATACCAACAAACTCCGCAAGCTTCTGGGGAGCAGGGGTCTCTTTTGCTGTGACAAGACGAATCTTGTCGAGTTTATTCTTAGTCGCGATATGTAGAAGATGATTTGTCATCTGCGCTGCGAAACCCCTCTCTCGGAATTCAGGATGAACGCGGAGACCCTCCATCCAACCTGTCGTTCCTTGATCCATGATTTTCAAGGTAGCTACTGAAACTACCTTACTATCTATCTCCATGACAAAAGGGAAGCAGTTGCTGTCTGACAGCCAGTGTTCGAGCATTTGTGGAAGATGATCACGACCCTCCCACGTTGTTTTCGCAATCTCTATCAGTTCAGGTGTATCATCCTCCCTAAGTTTGCGGATGAATGAATCCAAACTATCCCACTCCTAAGTTATGGGTACTGGGGCCATATTGAGAATTCTCCAAAACAACCATAGCAGAAAGAGACCAACCACCATTAGAATAAGCGCCAAAGCAACCTTCCAAGTTTTCATTTACCATCACTTCCCAAATCACGCAACTGCAATTTATGTTGTTATCCAATACTTGTTGAAATCACTAATATAAACACTAAGATGATAATTGGTATAAATCCATCAAATGCTTGTAGTATCCTCCAGCACCCACGTGCATACTAGTTCAAAGCGTGCCGTCTGACAAGTATCGAGGATCGGTACATCGATCTTCCTCATCTGTAAGTTGAGTACGCGGGAGCATCTTACCTTTCTCTATTTCACAGGCATAGATCTGATACAGACCAATGGCATTCGATGTGAACGCAATACGTTTGCCATCAGGATGCCAAGTAGCTACTCCTGCAGACTCTACAGCAAGATATTCTTCAAACTTGATCTCAGGAGTCATATCGATTCTGGAAGAGAACTACGTTTGGAGTATTTCTTTATCTCGAAATAAGTTTGAGGAACCCCAGACAGTTCATGACCAAATATGTAGTACATTGTTTATTAAATTCTCAAACGAGTTAATACTCAGTCAAGTTGCCACAACATTGTCCTGGAAAGTGAAGGGAATGAGAAAAAGATCAATGGGTATTTGCTTTGTCATTTTGTTAGCCACTGCAATTGTAGTAGGTGGTCTCTATGTATTACTCACCGCTGAAGAAATAGTCGCCTATGATAAAACATTGGAGATCTCAGAGGACACTTATCCAAGTGCTGTAAATATCTCAATCTACTATGATGTTTGTTTTCATAATGTATCCTTCAATGTGGTCGATGACCCAGGTTTCATGATTAAAATCAATTGGAAGCTTACGGTCCTTGTTGAAGGCGCTAAGGGAAAGAACACGAATCTTCAGGTAACAAATACTTCGTATGGTAATCATGTAACCATTCAGATATTGAAAGAAAATCCCGCTGATATTTGTGCATTAAACAAAGGAGACGCAAGAGCTACTGTTAATGTTACAATTAATAACGCATATACCATTGATCTCGAAGCGTCGGCAGGACATGGCAATATGAATTTGACTGCCAGCAATGCAACTTTTGACAATATCAACTTTCATCATGGCATAAATTGTCCAGGAAATAATGGAATGAACATAACAGATTCAGTTGTTTATGGTGATTTAATTTGCAAAGTCGATACAGGTCATTTCTGGGTTCGACTTGATAACGTAGATGTTAGAGGTGAAGTGGAATGTACACCACCAGAACGTGGAACACTTATAGTGATATGATGTTGACTCCTATCATTTAGCTCATTGATTCTATGTATTTCGAAATGGAGGTAGTAGTTTTCCAGAACGTTTCATATACTCCAGATATTCATCACCAAATTCATCAATCATCATCTGCTCTTCATCAGGAATTCTCAAATAATTCACCCAGATCGAAAAACCAAAGAAAAGTAAAACCAATAGATCTGAGGCAATAAGAATCAACCCGATTGTATAAACGAAAATACCAAGATACATTGGATGACGCACCCTATTGTATGGCCCTGAAGTAATCAGCCTGTGATCCTCCTGCATTTCTAATGCGATTGACCACTGTGTATCAAGATGTCTATGAACCCAGATCAAGAAGAATATTGGGGGAATAGCAACAATGACCCCTATCCATTGTATCCAATCTCCAAGAGGAAACCGTGTCCATGTCCACCACGGTGGGGATAGTAAATAAAGAATCAACCCTACACCTCCAACCGCAGTAATTATGGCTGTCAAAATCATGAACCCTTTGCTCATATCTCTCCCTGCAGTTATCAGTTTCTCTTGGATTTCGGCAAGACTATCATGGGTCTTGGTCTTTCGACCATAGTATATTCTGACGATACTAAAAGTTGCCCAGAGTACCAAGAATGATATTCGAAAGAAGGGGTCCATAGCCATACTCTTCACGCTCCAACTGGAACCTAACCTACGGAAATCTTAGACTCGTCTAACTTTTTAAGCCTGTTCAACTAAGTAAAGGAATGAGCTAGCTAATGTACTTCTCCAGTTCTTCAAAGTGTTTCATCGCTGCGTGCTTATGTTCGCTTTTCATTAGTTCATCTCTGATTGTCTTCAAATTGTGCTCAACATGACGATGAAGTTCATTGACACTGAACGAATCAATATCAAAACTCCAATCCCTGAACCTTCGAAGATAGTCTATGTTTTGTTTTACCAGGTCCGGTTTTTGCAATAGAGGATCATGGCCAGCGATTATACATTTCCAATCAAGTTCTAGATAGGATTCAAGAGTTCGGATATACTGGTCAAAATTAACATGGTTTAGGTAGGGAATAGGACTCTCAACATTATCCCCCACAAAGAGTACTCCATCTCTTTCATCAAGGCAAGACGAAGAATCGAGAGTATGTCCAGGAGTATGGAAGAATTTCACATTCTCAGCATCAAAACTAAGAGCTTCTTGAAATGTACGAGTGGGAGGTATTAATTCGACTTCACCTCTTTGATGGTCTGCATACTTCACAAGACTTGCCTGACCCTCAGATAAGATGCGCTCCTTGCAGTGTTCATGCCCAACGATCATCTCACCCTTGAATGCACCATTTCCCCAATAATGATCGTAATCCGCATGTGAATTGAAGACTATTATTGGCATTCCTCTACACCCCTCATCTGCGATCACCTGATGTACAATCTTCATCGAGTCGTTTCCGAGAAATGTGTCAAGCACAAACACATGTTCATCTCCAAAAATGATGTAGACATTGGTGTGATATGGGTCATCAAACGAGACCAACATACCTCTTGTACCAAATTTTGCTGAGCTCATGATTGAATCATGTCTTGCAGGGTTACTTAGGTTAACAATCTTATCATGAAACATATCAAATAACCGAGGTTCACTTATTAACAAGAAAATGCCTTGAGGTTTCAAACTTCTTAGGAAGAGGTAATTCTAATGGCAGAGATACCAATGAGTCAACCTGACTATGGTGGACCCAGTGAAAGACCTCTAGGTGTCACAATAATAGCTATCCTTCAGTTAATCGGCTCACTTGTTCTGATATTTGGAGGTTACACAGCATTACTTGTTGCACTTGGCTTAGGTATATTCGGGTTCATCGCTGTGATACTTGGAGGAGTGCTCCTCTTTTTTGGTATTATCGGATTCATTATCTTTTGGGGGCTCTGGACGCTAAAGGGCTGGGCATGGATGTTAGCATTCATTCTGAACCTACTCAGCGTCATTTTTGCCCTACTCAGTTTCGACATAATCAGTCTGATAATCCCATTGATCATAGTGATTTACTTGAATCAGGGCGAGGTCAAAGCAGCCTTTGGACGATGAATATCGTCTAACATTGAATCATTAGTGTTCCGGGTCAGACGACCCGGAGTGCCTTTCTTTTTCTTCATGCTAGCTGTTATGGGCGATCTTCAATTCTTTTGATGTTCAACTCAAATTCGGTTCTGAATCCGAATCTTTCAGCAAATCCGAGGATGTAACTCTGTCTTCACCAATAAATCGGTATTTTGCACCGAAGCCTGCCGACCATACCTACGAGCTAGGAAAATCCATTCTCATGGATGAGGTCTAGAAACTCAGAAGGGTTGATCATAGCAACTCCTTCAAATTTACCTTCTTTAACTAACTCTTTCTGAATTATGTTTTAGCGAATCTTGAATTTTGATTTCAACTATTTAGATAGTCCTCAACTATTTTTCTTAATAGCCGAGTACCATATCGGGGCTTCTTAACGTGGTGAGGAAAATACAGTACTTCAACAGAATCAATTTCCATATGTTCGAGAAGGAATTTCCTGATTTCTAATGAATCAGATATTTTCTCAATATTGAACCATGCAAAAATCTCATTTTCGGATTCAATTGGGTATTTTGTCAGAAAGACATCAGATAGATTCCCAGATATCCAATCAATTATGCTTGTATGATCCGAGTGTATATTGGATAATGAAAGCCGCATAATGATAGCATGACTCAATTCCGTATTTGGATTCCATCTTACCTTAAACCAAACTCTCCTACTAGTAATCAATCCATCTAAAATAGATCGAATCTTTTTCAATTTCATTTTTAAACAATCTGCCACTTCTTCAACAGGTTTACGAGGATTCTCCAACAAGCAGTTTATTACTTCCAACTCAAGCCCGGTATACTTTGGTTCTACTTTAGGACGATCATCCCACCAATGGAACTGTTTACTTTTGTACATGTCCACAGATGAAACGCCTTTCAATTGAGATATGAATTCATAATATTCAGGGATTTGAGATTGCTCAATATATTCCATTGTGACTATGCTTCTAGAGTTTATGATATGTGATACAGCTGCAGTTCCAGGATAATCTCTAATTTTGCTTATCAATTCGTCATTGCTACAACTATTCATTGTATTCAAGAAAAATGTTAGTTCCTTCGATGCATCATAGTCGGGCCCTACTGCAATCTCAAAGCTAGCGATCACACCTGATTTTATCATTTTTTTAATTCGTCGCCATACAGTTGTTGCAGGAAGTTCGAACAACTCACCTAATTCGGAATATGTTATTCTGCAGTTCGCTGCAAGCTCAAGTAACAATTTCCAATCAAGAGAGTCCAAGGAATTACCCACGGGACATGTAATTCAACTGAAATATCATTCTTTCTTTTGATGCAGTCACTCCATTTTTTACATATCGATTAAACCGATGTCTCTCTTAACGGTAGATGATTACTTCCTTTTCCTCCAAATAACAATTAATGTCAATGCTGCAACGCCTGCAATTGAGGATATGGTAATGATGTAGACATTTTCAAACAAGTTGTTACTTTCACCTGTATCAGAAGTTGTAGTAGGTGCTTCATCAATAATTGCTTTGAGAATATAGTTAGTAAAGTAAACTGTTAGATCAACCGACTGATAGTTTGCTGTGAACACAACCAACAAATCATACTCGGGTGCTATACAAACTACTTGAGATCCACGTCCGATTGCAGCACTCCATTTTCCGTAAGGTGAAATCCACCAAAGGTATCCATAGTTTGGAACTTGCGGAGTATCTGGAGAATTCCTATCAACGATGCTTGAGGTCGCCTTTGCTACCCATTCAGATGATACAATCTGTTGTCCATCCCATGTACCATTCTTTAATATTAGGTATCCAAAACGAGCAATATCATTTGGAGTAACATAGAGACCACCTTCAGTAAAAAACACACCAT
The DNA here is from genome assembly GCA_001940705.1 of Candidatus Thorarchaeota archaeon AB_25. Lineage (GTDB taxonomy): Archaea > Asgardarchaeota > Thorarchaeia > Thorarchaeales > Thorarchaeaceae > SMTZ1-45. The sequence goes on along the minus strand of MEHG01000070.1, from coordinate 1,674 downwards.
TGTATAGATGCCAATAGCATTCACCAATTCCAATAGGATTAAACAGATATTGACGCGCAAATGTCATGACATCAATCCCTGATGCTTGTTCTAGAATTGCCCCAAGAAGTATTGTTGCACCAGAATCATATCTCCACCTAGTTCCGGGTTCTTCCACCATGGGCAGATCGAGGATGTGTTGAATAGGATCATCAGAAGTCCAGGTCTGAGTACAAGGATTCAGTGGATTCTCATAATCGTATTGCCATTCATTCCATTCATAACCTGAAGTCATGGTAAGAAGATGTTCCAAAGTAATGTTCCTCTTTCGATCATCCAAATTGGCAATCTCTCTTTCGGGAAAGAAATCAACAACTTTCTGATTGACATTATCGATGAACCCCTTATCAATTGCTATTCCAATGAGCGTGGAAGTCACGCTCTTTGTGACTGAATACATTTCATGCAGACTAATAGGATTAAATCCAGTAAGAGTATCTTCAAAAACGATACGCCCATTTCTAATAACGGTAACAGAATCAATTTTGTAATTATTGAATGGTAATTCAAAATTATCCATCATATCCTCTAGAACTGTAGAATCTAACCCTTGATCTTCAGGAGTTGAATAACACCACTCAGTGGTAGGCCAATGATACGGTGAATCGATATCTGTGATATGAGAGCAGTATGAATACTTTGAACGTGAATATGGACCGAACAACTCCGGGATAATATATTCATTCTGTCCATCACTACCAAGGTTTGCCAGTTCTTCAAAAAAGTCGAATTCATGCATTCTAGTGAAATTATTGGGGTCGAAGAAATAATACTTCATCTCAACAGGGTCTACAATGTAACTGTAGAGGACTTGTTCAGAAACGCAAACATCTTCCAGAATATCACGGACGACTTCTAGCGTTAGATTTTCTTCAGTTTCAATTTCAGAAAGCAATTCAGTACAGGTATCATATCTCTCGCAAGGATAATCTCCGAACCTATTCTCAGAGTTGTTCAAGTTGAAATTTGCAGACACCAAACTGCTTCCCGTTTTTCTGGTGAATCGCAACTCACCATCAGTTCCAGCACTTATTACAACGGCATCGCCTGATTTATCTGCAAAAATCATCTGCCGAGTCAAGCAATCACCGAACATATGAAAATTATGAGTATTGAAAAAATCAATAACCGCGTCAACAGTAGAACACTCTCTCAATGGATTCCAATCATAATTATACCAATCAATATCATCATTGTGCGTATTCATTGATTGAAATGGTAGTTCATTATTTTCAAGACAAAGCCCATCCCCATTTAGACCACCCTGAAATGATGGATTTACGCATCTATCATCATATTGACGAAACCAAATATCAGCTCTAGGACCATGCAATGAATTATTGTCAAATTTGATTGTTGGTGTTAGGTTGCCGAACTTTGCAGTCCCTTCATTTGCAGCTAAGAATGTTTTATTACCAATAGAAATTGAGAATGCAATTGATGCTGTGTCTTCATCCATATCAGATGCAATCATTGCACCCGGTGCTTGAAAGGTGTGATTAGTTGATTGATCTATCACAACAATTGAATTGAAACAACTCAAGCCTAATATGAAAATCAGGAAAACAACCTTGGTTTTATTACGAATCATAATCCCATACCCAAGAGTAGAAACACCATTATTATTGTAACGCC
>MEHG01000069.1 GCA_001940705.1 Candidatus Thorarchaeota archaeon AB_25 | reverse complement strand
GTATTCCAACAGAAAACTCGACTACTTAGATTTCTTCTGAGTCTTCTTTTGCTTGGTTTTTGTCTTCTCTTTCTTGGGTGAAGATTTGACTTTCGTCTTGCTCTTCGACTTGATGCTCTTCTGTGTTGAAACGATTTCTTTGTTAGATGCTGCTGCATAAAGCTCAACAGTTGCTGATTTCTCCTCGTCGTATGCGTAGCTAAGTCGCTTAATCTCCTGAATCCGTTCTTTGTGGACCATCTTCGCACCCAATCGTGTTGCCAGTTTAAGAATTCGGACTGTCGATCGTTTCTGCAATGCTTCATTGAACATAATAACTGGAAGAATGAACGCCATAACAAAGAAAGGTAGACCAATAGTCCATAGGGTTCCTGTGGTAACTTGGAAGAAGATTTGTTGAGCTGAGAATGTTGTTCCTTCAAGCCAAGGAAGAATCAATGGGTCATAGAAATGATTCAAGAACATAGTAATTGGAAAAGCGAGTAGAGCATACCCTCCTAGCATGTTCGCAATCCATCGACCAACACCTTGTGTGTCAGGGCATTGACGTAATTCGAGTTTGTCCGACTTTAGGTGTGTAACTACTCCTGCGTCATTCAGTACCCATGTGGGCATAAAGAGGAGCAGCGCTATTGGGACAGCGATAAGTGCACTCATGAGTGAAACAACAACCGGAAACAAGATTTCAAACCCGGGCGCGATAATAGGATCCGGACCGAAGAGATACAATCTTAGTGGATTTCGAAACAGTTCAGCTGATGCAACGGCAAAAAGCGCGGGAGCCGCAGCTCTGCGTACTTGTTGTGTTCCTCCAAAATTTCGACCAATATTCATGATATTCAATTCATATCTGGTGGACTTGATGACTTTAGTTCCAACAAGAAGGACTACCGCAATGGGCACAGCAAAGAGGTAGTACTCGAGAAAGAGAATTGGGAAAGCGATAATCATTATTGTAATTATATCTGTGCCTAGATTGGGGGACAATGTTTCAGGGAACCACTCTATTTTAGGCATTCCCTGAGTGATGGTCAGAATCATTTGAGTTATTACAAGCATCCCTAGGAGAAACATCATGACTGGCGCTGCAAATCATCCGGCACCCATTGTAATGACCGCGTTTTGGCAAACACGCATGCATGTTAATGTTGTGGAATTTTTGATAGGCGTTTGAACATCTTCTAGAAGAACCCAAACATCTGCCAGAGTGGGGGAATGCAAACGACAAGGATTATCATACAGAGTACAAAGGTGATTATTCGTCCATTCGAAACCTTGACAGTGTCATTCAAAGGACCCGGATGACCGGTACCTGAAGACAACGCGATGATCAAAATCGCCATCAAGTAAAACTGTGCCAACAGCATAAGCAATATTGCAACCCAACCAATCTGCTTGTGCCACTTTGGTCCTACAATGGCTCTCAGGGCATGACCACCATCAAGCTGAGCAACTGGAAACAAGTTCAGCGATGTCACGAGGCAGCCAACCCAGGCTGCGAAAGCAATAGGATGCATGTATAGGGTTCCACCAACAGGGATGAAGTCCACGAAAATATTACCAAGCAAAGTAAAGAGAAAGGGTGTTGCCAGCTCACCGGACATACCTGGAAATGCCTCGTCAATTGCTATCAATTCCTGTGCTGTGACTGGAACTGACAACAGATACCCAACAAATAGCACTACCAAAGTGACTGCGAAACCTGCTAGGGGTCCTGCTAGGCCCATGTCGATCAGCTCTTCTCTGTTGTTTGGCGGACTCTTCTGAGAGATGAATGCTCCAAAAGTACCACCAAGCTGAGGAAGACCAGGAATGAAATATGGCAGAGACGATTCTATCCCTTTCCGTTTACACATCATATAGTGGCCCATCTCATGAGTGAAGATGATACCCATGATCGCCAGTATGAATGTGATCGTCACAAAAGCTATGTCTAGAAACGTGAAACCACCAGGATAGAACAGAGTTAGAAATATTGGGCTGGTTGCCTGTAGAAGACCACCTATTGCCATTGTTGCCAATGTTGCGACGAATAGAACATAGTTGATCTTCTTGTTACTGGGACCTGGTTTTTGGATTGGAACAAACCGGATGAAATACTCCCCACTTGCTTTACTCTTCCATCGAACGAGAGGCCATACCTTGAGGGACTTTGTCCTTTTGGTGAGTTCCTTGAAAACCTCGTCTTGACGCTCATTGGTTTCTACAATACCAGCAGGCCAACGTACAATGAAGGTTGGCATACCAAATTCAAGAACATTGGTGATAATTTCAAAGTGGAGTGAAAGAATGTCACTCAATTCAGCAAATGTCGGGTAGGTTATGACACTGGTTGGTTCATCATCGAAAGCCACTATAGTCGTTTCTCCCGGTCGTCTAGACTCAGCAAAAAACTCGTTCGTATCAATTTAAGAATATCCGCTAAGGCATGGAATTGTATTAGACCTCAAGGGAGTTAGCAAACTTATAGGCTTCATGAATGACCTCGAGCAGACGCATAGGTTTCTTCACAGAACCAACAGATTCGATCCGAAGACTTGTTCCTTCCAGTTGTTTCAAAATACGGTCTCGGGGTTGGGGGCTTGTAGCCAGAACCACAATATGAGCATCTACTTCTTCATGCTCTCCGTCAATTAGAACAGAGACAAAGCTGCTGTCAATTTCTGTTACTTTGGCGTCGGTGTGCATGTGAATACCCTTCTCTTTAAGACCCTTCAGAATCACCCATCGAGTAGTTCTACCTAGGTCCACTCCAAGGGCCTCATCAGCCTCAAAGATGTAAACTGAGTCCGCACGGGATGCAAGATATAGCGCAGTATAGCAACCTAATGCACTACCACCAACAACAACAACATCATGTAGGTTATCGAGTCCAAGGGATATCACGTCATAGGCAGTGGTTACGTGTGACATCTCTACACCATCGATAGATGGTGCTCCAGCAATGGTTCCAGTCGCAATCACGACACAATGATATCCTTCATCAACAAGGGTTTCGGCAGTTGCTTGTTCATTGATTCGGATGTCAACACCGATGCGCTTGAGCTCCCGCTCCATGTAAACTACATATGCCGAAAATTCACCCCTCCCTGGGATCTTCGCAGCAAGACGGAGCAAACCACCAAGTCGATCATTCTGTTCATACAGAGTGACATCGAAACCTCTCAATGCAAGAACACGTGTGGTTTCCATTCCAGCAGGACCACCACCCACAACAGCAATCTTTCCCTCTCCATGAGGACCTAGTTTCCGTTGTGTTTCATAACCAGCTAGTGGATTGAGTGCGCAGGTCACAGGTTCAATCATGAAGACCTTGTCAAGACAACCTTGATTGCAGGCAATGCACGGGCGTGTTAGTTCATGTTGATTCATCCTGGCTTTAGTAGGAAGTTCCGGATCTGCGATGAAACCCCGAGACATTCCTACCAACTGAACTTTACCTCTTGATAGGATCCGCTCTGCTAGCCGCACATTGTTGATTCTGTTGCAAGCGACGACTGGAACATCAACAACACTTGCGATTCCTTCGGCTAAGTATGCATACCAACCCCGTGGAACATCCATGGTGATTTGGGGCACTCTAGTTTGATGCCAGCCGCCAGTAACATTTAGACAGTCCACTCCGTTCTTTACTAGTCTAGGAGCAAGAATCTTGTTGTCTTCCAACGTGAGACCATTCGGAACAAAATCATCTCCGCTCATTCGATAGAGAATTGGAAACTTGGGTCCTACAGCCTTTCTCACTTGTGTCACAATTTCAAGTGGGAATCTTGATCGCGATTCAAAGTCGCCTCCATATTCATCGGTTCTCTTGTTTGTCGCCTCTGCGAGAAATTGGTTGATGAGATACCCTGCTGATCCTATGATCTCTACAGCGTCAAATCCAGCATTCTTTGCTCTCTTGGCTGAGATGCCAAAGTTATCAACTGTCTGGGTTATCTCTTCAGGAGTTAACGCCCGAGGAGTCTCTCGGGTTAGTCGACATTTCACTTCAGAAGCGGATACAGCCTGCTGACCCAATACAATTGAATGCGCATAGCGTCCTGCGTGGTAGAGTTGTGCAGAAACGGGAACATCATGTGAATGAACAGCGTCGGTTAATCTTCTCAAGCCCTCGATGTGAGAATCTTTACTAATGCCGATCATTGTAGGTGTACCCCTCCCTAGATGTTCAGTATAACATCCTCCAACAATAATCAGACCAGGTTTGTGTCTGGCCCGCTCTCTATAGAACTCTACAAGTTTGTCTGTGACTATACCATCCTCGTCACAATGGCTCATATGTGTGGCTAGCATTACCAAGCGGTTATCCAACTCAAGGTTTCTAATTGATACTGACTCCCAAAGGTTCACACATATCCCTCATCCATAGAACTTAAACCAGTGATTCAAAGTCCGTTCTGCAAATCTCTCAGCCCCTTCTGTGATATCCTGAGGAATCATGCCTTCTTCAATGAACTCACTGACGGTCATCCCAGTGGTAGTAGCGTCTTCGACATTCGCTCTCAGGTCCATCAATGCTTGTATATATCTTTCAAGCTCACTTGGTCCGCAGATTGGACCATGACCAGGGATTATTGTTTCGATACCAAGATCCAGGACTTCTTCCAGTGCCATGATCCACCGATCAGGGTCACATGTTGGGTCCCCCCCATATGGAAACATGCCGCTGAAGACAAGGTCTCCAATGAATATTGCATTATGAGGATGTGAGATAATAGTCGCCGAACCTGCAGTATGACCACCTAGTAGCTTGACTGAAATCTCTTCATTATTTCCTAGGAAGAGATGGGTTTTGAAGACCACATCAGGTAATCGAATTGAAAGGGTTTGAACAGCTTCCCATAACTCAGGCCGCTCATTCTTTTCTGCAGCATAGTTCTTCTTTATGGTTTCAATCTCCCAATCGCCCTTCAGGTTCTCCTCACAACGTTCACGCATCGGTACGGATGCGATAAGACTCACCGGCTCAAAAGCTTGGGCTCCAAAGACATGGTCACTGTGAGAATGAGTGAAGACGAGCTTGAGGATTGGTTTCCCTGTTTCCTTCTTCAAAAACCCCTTTGTTTCTTGACTCTTTGTATGAATCATCCCTGCGTCGATCATGACAACTTCGTCTTCTAGGACAATAGCTCCGTGATTCCCTCCGTTTGTGCCATCAGTGTCAACGTATATTCCATCAACGAGTTTCCGGAGAGTCATAATGATGTGAAAACTAATCTTCCAGATATAGTTGTCCACTCTGGTGTCACGTAGTTAGAGTACGGAAAATTCCATCAAGTGCCCCTTCTGGACCCTTGAAAACGCGAACCCGAAAATTGACACCTAAACGTTCAGCAATACCTCTACATGCATCAATATCCACACCAGGGATGTCCACTGCTGATAGCTCGACTCTCATTAGTGGTTTACACAGTTCTGTGAATTCAAGAATCGATTCAAAGGCTCCTCGACCAAGCTTTGGTTGGCAGAGCTGAAGATATGTGTCAGGGTCAGGTGCATTGAGTGAGATTTGGATACGGTCCAATCCAGCTTCAGCCAGTTCTCTAGCAACTTCGCGGGTTGGGTGAAGAAGAAGTGCCTGTCCATTGGTATTCATTCTCGCTGGGACATTAGCTAGCTCCTTCACCCTAATGGTGGCAGATAGAACTGCATCAAGATTGAGCAGAGGTTCTCCAAAACCTACAATTGCCACTTCATCAAATTTAGAATCCCAGGTGTTATCTATGGCTTTTACGAGATCCTCAGGACTTGGGTCCTCATCAAGGACTAGATCAAAACCGAATACACCTTCACCGAAATGACGAACACAAAACAGACAGTCATTCATGCACCTGGATGTAGGATTGACGTAGAAGCTACTCCCGCGCCAATATGTCAGATCCCCTTTTGACATCAGGACAACACATCTTTCAATGATGCTTAATGAACTGCTGTTCTAGCATTCAGACCTCATTGCATTTAACCTTCTCTAAATAATCTTCGATTCGTTTATTTCCATAATTGCTGTATTAATATTGAAGTGGTTATGTCTAGATTTAGAGATCAATTGAACATAGATAGAACTGTGGATGTTCTTCTGGTCTGTGCAATTATAGTATCCGCCTCCATAATCATTGTGCCATATATTTTACCAAGACCCCTTCCAGAAATAACTCTGCGTGTTCTCACTCAATACGATTCATCAATCACAGATGTGATGGAGAACTCCTTTCTTACCAGTTCTTACGCAGAAGACAACAATATCGTCGATATTGAGTGGGTCACACAACTCAGCAGTATGTGGAGAATTTTGATTGAATCGGGACCTATCGATTTGATAATGGGACCATGGGAGATAATAGACGAGTTCGGACAAACTGGACTGCTTCGACCGATATCTGAGAGCATTCTCTCAGGAATCAATGAATCGATTGCAGGGGTTCCTATGAAGGGGTATAGTGCATCTCAGCCAATATGGTGTAGCTATGCGATAAGCATCAGAATTTTCGAATTACTCGCCAATGAAACTCATCTTCAGGAATATGGACTTTCTATTCCTGAAACCGTTGAGGATATGCTCTCTCCTCGTTATAGTCCTACTGAACTCAATTCCTCTCTAATAGGAATGGATTGGCCAGTATCTTTCTCAGTAGAGAACTATGAGTTCCGAAATTTCATTACCAAAGCATTCGGTTGGAATAATGGAATTCAAAATCTCACAAATCTATATGCTAATTCCCAACTCTATCAACATGCTGGTGAAGCACTTGAAGCGCTACTTGAGGGGGAGATAGGTATAACCCTGACCATGTTCGATGGCCAATCTTGGGAATCATTTCCAAGTACAATTAGCAGAACTCATTTGGAGAACATGGTATTTGTAAATCCAAATGTGGTTGCGGTGGATAATGAAACACAAAATGCATCTCATTCAGAAGCGTTCATTGATTATTTACTCTCGCCAGAAGGACAATCAATTTGGTTAGTGGATGATTATGGTTTATTGCCTGTAAGTCGTGAAGTTTTTGATGTTCCAGAAGCTGAATATAATGAGAGTATCTATGAAGAATTCAATTGGACTATTAGTACTGAAGGATTTGGTGTGTCTGACTCCTATTCACAGGAAGATGACGTACTTGGAGTCTACATGGAATTTACGACGAAATTGACTCATAGCACTCTGACAAAAAGTTGGAGGAACATCTTCAGAGCATATGAAAATGGTTCGGTAAATGAAATTCAATTCAATTACTTCAGGGAGATGCTGGGCATGCCACTCACTATAGTTGATCCAATCTCACATGTCAATGAAATTTTCACTCGAGAATATGCGCAGAGAATCTTTATTCATCTATACAATGTTGACTACGCCATTGAAGTCACATACCTTTGGATGGTTGCCGCAAATCAAAGGTATGAGATGATCCTCAGTGAGCTCTCAGCTTTGATGTAGACGTTTTTAGTCTATCTAGATTTCCTCCAATCTCTCAGTGCTAAAAGCACGATCACTAGATACCATACTGCTGACAGAAGAAGAAGAATCACAACTAGGGGTATTGCTTCGGTAGCAGTTGGTACAATAATGTCTGCAAAGACAGCTAAACCCATGACAACCATGAACAGGTTGAGTACAAGAAATCCAAGAAAACCAACAATCGTTATTCCAGATTTGAAGAGCACCCTACCAAGTTCCGCACCTATCAGAACAATGAATCCTCCAACCACACATGTCATTTGAAATGCTCTGAAGGCAGCATAACTTGGTAATGATGCGAATATTGAAGAGAGAAAGAAGAAGACTGCGAAGAGAATGATCAATGATCCATAGATGCTTCCCAGCACTTTTCCTGTTTCTACTGGATTTGTATTTTCCGTTTGAGACAAAATATCTCCTCCTACAATATCATCTATGCGTAAGGATTTAACATGTTTGAGCTTGCGAGAACAGTAGCTATACGCACTTAATCATGCAGACCTTGCAGCAATGTGATTTACTCCTAGTCCCTAGCTGCATTCGAGCACGGAGGCAAGACATTGGTAGACAACGAACGGTTCTCCAAACAGATGGAGTTCATTGTTGAGATTGACAAGTTGAAGCACATTGAAAGACAATCCGCTCTATGTGATGGAACCCGCCAAGAGAATGACAGTGAACACTCATGGCACATAGCACTCATGGCGGTACTCCTATCTGAGTATGCAAACAGTATCGACATCGATTTACTAAAGGTCGTCAAGATGCTTCTGATTCATGACTTAGTCGAGATAGATGCTGGAGACACTTTTGCCTATGACTTGGTAGGTAACTCGGACAAGAAGCAGCGTGAGAGAGTAGCTGCGAAGCGCATCTTTGGAATTCTGCCTGAGGACCAGAACAAAGAATTGCTCTCACTTTGGGAGGAGTTTGAGTCCAGGGCAACTCCAGAGGCTCGATTTGCATCAGCACTGGATAAACTACAACCACTAATCCTCAGCTACAATAACAAAGGTTGGTCCTGGAAAAAACACGGTGTTGTTAGTACTCAGATTTTCGAGAGTAAGAAGGATATTACCAAAGGGTCTGAAAATCTGTGGGAGTATGCAAAGAAGCTAATACAGAAATCGATAGACGCTGGCTTTCTGGTTGAGAAATAGAATACATTGGACAACAGGAGGATATTGATGATGTCAAAGACAAAGAAGGAACTCGCCTCACTAACGTGCGTTCCCTGCAGAGGTGGTACACCTCCAATGGAAGGTGAGAAGATTAAATTGATGCTGGATGCCGTGCCAGACTGGACCAAGTCAGCTGGCGATATTGACAAGATAGAGAAGCTCTTCAAATTCAAGGACTTCAAAGAAGCAATGAATTTCGTAAACAAAGTAGCTGAAATCGCTGAGGAACAGGATCATCACCCAGACATCTTCGTTCAATGGAACAAAGTCACGCTCACCCTCTGGACTCATGCAATCAATGGTCTGTTCGAGAACGATTTCATCGTTGCAGCTAAGATTGATGAGATATAGTAGAGTCTGCATCAGCTGGCTGTTTTACCCAGTAGATGATTCCTCCAATTATGATAACTACAATGGCCAACCCAGCTACAATTGATAGAGTAAGAAGACTCAACGGGAATGCCCAGAGTAGTGTCATCATGGCAGTGACCAGTGTCATCAGCACTGCAACAACCAGACCATACCGAATCACTTCACCCTCAATACCAATCTCATCTATGACTGCGGCCGCATTCTGTATCTTCGCAGGACTAAGGACACTAGCAAGACCTCCTCCTATCCCATTTGATGCCGCTACATGAATCGAGCTCGCACCAATCAGATTGCTTGTCTCAACATGGTACTTTGTGAACATGGCAATCGCAGAGGTCTCGGAACCCGAGATGAACCCGCCTAGTAAACCCATGAAGGGCGCCAGCAACGGATAAAGGAGCCCCAGACCTGCTGTTAGTGAAGCTAGAAGGTAAATCATGTTATTGGTTGGATCCAGACCATTGGTAAGATTAGTAGGATTTAGCCAAATGCCACCCGTGTCAACCACCCAACCACTGAAGTTCATAACTTCAGCCATGGCAAAGAAGATAGCAGCTGCAAGTACAGGTCGTGGTGCTCTCTTTTTGAAGCTAGTTATAGTTCGCTTCAATACATCTCTGTCTGTTTTTAGAAACGGTATTGACAGAATTGTTGAGATCAACATCAGTGTATAAGCCTGCCAGAGAAAACGTGTCTTGATTATGCCCGGATAGGCTCCAATCTGAACTGGTAAAGCTAGGTCAACAAACAGTAATTGAAAGATTTGTGGAATCATGTTCGTTACAAGACTGAGTATCACAAGCACAACCCATGGGATACTAGCTCTGTAGATACTCATTCCTTCCTCCACTTGAATGTCCTTCTCGTCGAGTGTACCTCTATCGAGAATGGGTTTTCCTCGTATACGATTGAAAATGAAGAGCACAAGGAGGACAGCTGCTCCTGCAAACACGTTTGTCAAGGTGGTGAGTGGGAGGAGGACATTGCAGATGATGGCAATCGCACCAGCTGTTAGACCACATATACTAGCAAGGACAAGTCCATCACGACTAAGCAGCAGTTTTCTACCCCCTGCAATCCAGAGCATAGAGATTGCAATCCCCATACTGACAAGTGGCATGAACCAAGCAAAAACAGCACCAGCCTGTTGCAGCGTAATTTCTGTAGCCCAGGCACTGTATTCGCCTGCAAAGACCACAGCAGGAACTCCGAGTAGTGCAAATGTTGTGAGAGGGTCATATCCGATTGAAGGTAGTGCAACAGCTACCATGGGTGAAAAGCCAAGAGCTAACATGACTGGAGGTAACATAGATACTGGAGTGGCCCCAATTCCGACCAAAAAAAGACCGAGGCCAAAGCTGATCATTAGAATCTGCATTGGTCGGCTGCCACCTCCAAGCGTCTTGAAGAAGACTATCAGTCTTTGTAGAGCACCGGTCTCTTGCATATAGGTCATCATCAAAATCGAAGTAGCCACCATCAAGGAGATGGGAAACGACTTCACAATACCAGCGAGACTCGCAGTAAGAGCAATACCAATGTCAGTCTGAAATACGACAATAGCGATAATGAGAGTGACAACCCAAACAATGACTCCGGTTACATCAGCCGCCTTTTTCAAGAAGACTAGAAGTACAAGTGCTAATATGATAGGGAGAATGATCAGAATGAAACCTAGAGCGGCATCCATATCTTAAGACCTCCTTTCAAGAAGGCCATTTTCGAAATACCAATCAATCGCTCTTTGGAAGGCCTCGACCATACTGACTTGAGGCGCCCATCCAAGCAAACGTTTTGCTTTCTCGTTTGAATAAACATGATTCGACAGTATCATATCTACGGATTTTCCATGCCAAAAGAATGTCATCTTTTTACGATTCTTGAAGGGACTCATCAGAACCATCCCAAATTTAGCTAAAATACCAGGGACACGAAGTCGTGGAGGTTTCACCCCTAATCGTTCGGTCACGACGTCTACAAACTCCTTCCAACTTAGGGCTTCATCGGGACAGAGAATAATCGTGTTATTTAGAGCAGACATAGGTATTAGTGCAGCAACAAACCCAGCAACTACATCATCTACGTGGATAAACATGATTTGAGAACTCATATTGCGGGGTAGTGCAAAGACCTTTCCATTATACAATTCTTTAGCAACCTCATATACAATGTAAAGGTCTCCCTCACCCGTCACACCTGATGGGCGAAGAATGATATGTGCCAACCCTGTATCCTCAGTGATCTCACGAATTGCTCTCTCGGTAAGTATCTTGCTCTCTCCATAACTGAAATCGGGTCTTAGTTCTGTATCTTCTGTTCCAGGAGGGAATCTAACTGAACCAATTGTTTCAGTTGAGGAACAATAGATGAACCTCTCAACGTCTGTCCCCACACATGCATTCATCAGGTTAGTTGTACCCTCGACATTTACCTTGAACATGAGATCTTCGTCGCTTGGATAGAAATCGAAGTAAGCAGCGAAATGAATCACCACATTAACATCTTGGACTGCACTCTCAAGACTTGGGATATCGAACAAGTCTGCGACTCTGATCTCAATATTCTTAGGGAGTCCCTCAGTGTTGCTAGTTTCTCTTACGAGAGCAACAACCTCATGTCCTATTTCCAGAAGCTTTGAGATTACTCTCTTGCCAATGAAACCAGATGCACCTGTGACCAGAACCTTCACTAGGACTTGCCTCGGACCTCCCCTCGAAAGCACCCTCATTTATCTGTATCCTATCATATCCGGGATATCATTTCAGAAGATCATCTAGGGCTGGTAAAACCTCTCCGGCTTTACCGGTGATATGAAAATCCACTACTCCTGTTAACATAGTCTGCTCAACATTGACCTCAATGATTTTCCCACCTCGTTGTTTCACAATGAGAGGAAAGGACGCTGCAGGTTGCACTAACGCAGATGTTCCTATGACAATGCAAGCGTCTGCACGTTCGAGTTCAGTATAGACCTGTCTCATGATGATGGGGTCTAGAGACTCTCCAAACCAGACAACATCAGGCCGCAGATTACTATTGCACTCTGGACACGATGGAATCCCAATGGCTGGTTTTTCAAGTCGTCCTCGATAATCGCATGAACTGCATTTCAAAGCCCAAAGATCACCATGTACTTCATGAACATTGACAGAGCCTGCTCGAATATGAAGACCATCTACATTCTGTGTTATCAACGTCTTGAGGATACCCCTCTCCTCCCAATCTGCAAGTGTGTTGTGAGCTGGGTTGGGTTCACAATCACCAATCAGTCCTTGTCTCCATGTATACCACTCCCAGACAAGAGAAGGACTCCGTGCAAAGGCAGATGGAGTTGCTAACTCCATAGCATCATAATTGCGCCATAATCCATCTTCCCCGCGAAACGTTGGAATATTAGACTCTTTAGAAATTCCAGCACCAGTGAGTGCTACAAAATAATTAGCAGTCTTTATGGCATTTGCAGCGTTCTTGAGGACTTCATTCATTTTGAAACCCAAGATTCCTTGTACGTTTCTCTTTCTTAAGCCTGACTCCTTTGAAATATCAGAAAGCTCTGTTAC
>MEHG01000068.1 GCA_001940705.1 Candidatus Thorarchaeota archaeon AB_25 | reverse complement strand
TCTCTCGCATCAAGAACTTCTTTTTCCAGCGGCTCCTGCATCAGTGAAGTCTCTTCATCGAGCATAGCCGCAGCCCGCTCAGATATATTTGAGCGTATCTTTTGCGAGATCTCTTCATCTGCCCCATAAAGAGCCACCGCCAATCTGTTTCTTAGAAATGGTAGAAAATACTTGAATGTGCTCCCTGTGGAAGATTTGAAATCACTTTCATCAACATCAAGGCTTTCAAAATATCTCATCATCATCGATTCTGCTTCACTCATTAAAGCCTTAGCGTCCTCCAATTGTCCTAACCCTATTTTATGGACGCCATGAAACAAGATAGTTCCAGAAAATACCATCTCAAAGGGAACTCCAATAATATCACTGCCCAGATTCTTCTCATCAAGTTTTCTAAACATGCTTATAGATTTCTTGAACGCTTGTTCAGCCTCATCTATTCTTCGAGATGCGGAATACATTCTCCCGAGCCAGTGTAGAATCATTGCAGTATATGTTTCACCTATGATTTGGTCCGTTTCTGTCATTTCCTCAGACATCTCAAGGACTTCTTCAAGAATATGCACTCCATCCGCAACCCTCTGCATGGATGCTAATAGAAATCCCTTCATTCCCCTCACTGTGGCTCTTCCTTGAAAGGTATCGATTTTCACTGCATTGAGAAGAATGCGGACATTGTTTAGTTGAAAGAGATAGAGCAACTCATCACCATCTAGATAGAGACGTCTTAACGCCCCGTCGTGATTGACTAATGCCTGAACTGATATAGCAAGTCCAATCAAAGTGAAATCTGGTTCCTCTGCATGAGCTTTTTCAAGATTATCTATTACTTCATTTGCCAGAACATGTAGACGGTCTCCTAGTTCCACTCTGACTAGTTCCTCTGCAAGGTCATGCAAGACCCAGGTCTCATCATCCCTCTCTTTTACGAAACTCAATTTCTGCAATCTGTCCCATTGATCTGTCTTCAAATCGGGAACAATGACATTCAGGATTTTTCGGTTAAAGAACGGAAGCAGCCCAATCCTATCTACAAAGGGTAATAGTTCTTGTGCTTCACGGAAAAGCCTTCTCCAGGTCTTGAGCCTTACTTCTTCAAGAGTGTCTGCCCTCAATCCTTCGAGTGCTTCCAAGGAAAGCTTGCCGGAGTCATTCATATCACAGATTGTTCCGATGACGAAAGGATTTCCACCAGTCACACTGACAATTCGTTCTTGGATGTTTGAGTCTTTGATACCTCGCAACTCTAGTAACTCGATACAACTCTCTTTATCCAGTTCTGTGAGCTCGGATTCCTCAATCAGCATATCCTTTGTTTCTGTTGCTGCTCTCCTGCTTGCCATGACTCCGACACAATTCTTCAAAGACGAGAGGAAGACTCGCCAGAGTTCTGATTCTGTGATTTGTTTCCCACTGTACCTCCAACGTGGATGTTCAGTATCTACATACTCATAATGGTCTAGGAGAAAGATGATTGGTATGTCGATTGTCTTTCGATTATTGATATCCTCAAGTAGTGCGTCCAGATAGAGAAATTCTGCACGTCGTGGCTCTTTCCATAGAATCTCTAGTAGACGTTCCACATGATCCTTCCCAAGTCGATCCTGCAACCATGTACCCAAGTCCCCATATTTACCCTTGAGCTTGGGAGCAACCTTTTTACCAACTGCATTAATTGCATTTCCAATGCTTGCTAGACTGCCAATGAAAGGAATAGCCATCACAACATCTCGTGCCCATTCTCGACCCTCTTCCTTGACAGGTTCTACGCCTTCAACAAATCGTTGACGAATCTGCCATAAAACATCGAATCGTGGTAGATTCGCCCCTGTAAGGACTGTGCCCTTTGCAAGCACATTTAGCCGCTGATAGAATTCAGTGTATCTTTCGCAGTCAAGTCGAACGGCTTCCTCATTTGTGCTCATCCAGTGCTCTAACAGAGATGATTTACCAATTCCTCCGATGCCTTTCAGATGAAGAACTACTGGATTCTCCTTGCATCGCTCAAGAGCCTCCTTCATCCAGTCGATGTATTCCTCTCTGTCCACGAATATATCATCTGACGTTTCGTAGTGCTTGTACACACTCCTGACCTCACACGCAATGGAGTGCATTGGTGAAGGTCACAGATAAGCACGTCGGTTTCATCTTCAAAATGCTTCAGTAGTTTCTACAAACCACTCCAGTCGATCAGTAATTCCTTTATATCCCAACTGTCTAAGTTCTGCGAGAGTTTCCGAGGCCAAATCACTTTCTGCATCATCCTTTGATGCAATAACATACATATTGCTGAGAACCTGATTCAAAGTCTGACGATGTGTTTCAGGGTTCCTCTTATGTAACTCTCTTGCCGTTGCTATTGCTTTGATGAACGTATCTTTTGATTCACTGATTTCTCCAGATTGGGCTCTCAGAATGCCCATGTTGCTCAGGGCTGCTACAAGTCCCGGATCGAAAACCTCAGATGTTTCTTCGGTGCGATGTTTCATTCGAAGATTAATTGCCTTGGTAAGGTATTCCTCCGCTTCTCCGGAGTTATTCGACTGTGAATGAAATACAGCTAGATTGTTCATTGATGATGCAAGGTAGCTAGGGTAGTAGAATACTTCAGGAGCCTTAGTCAGAATCTTCCGACGTAGAAGAAGGGCTTCTCTCAGAAACTCTTCCGCTTCTGCAGTTCTATCC
Source organism: Candidatus Thorarchaeota archaeon AB_25 (assembly GCA_001940705.1). Taxonomy (GTDB): domain Archaea; phylum Asgardarchaeota; class Thorarchaeia; order Thorarchaeales; family Thorarchaeaceae; genus SMTZ1-45. The sequence continues at coordinate 9,943 of MEHG01000068.1, read as the reverse complement.
ATCTCTAGCATCGTTGCTCCAAGATTACAAAGACTCGTGCTTAGTTGACGCGTGCAAATCAACAGCTCTGGTAATTCATTCAAATGCTGTCTGAATATCTCACTCGCTTCAATAAAGCATTCCAGTGCTTTTTGTAATTTGCTAGTTTGATGCAGAAGAACTCCATAATCGTTGAGAAGCTTTCCGAGTATTGGTTCATCTCTTGTATCTATTTTTCGCAGATGTTCTCTTGCGAGGCGTATACCCTTTTGATATGCCTTTTCTGCTTCCCTTGACTTCCCGATTTTTGTTAGAATGATTCCATGTTGTCTGTGAAATTCAATATAGCCAATTTCATAGACTTCTGGAGCCTTTTCCATGAAAGTCTTCTGTAATGCAAGAAGTTCTTCAATTGTTTCGATTGCTTGGTGATACTCACCAGATACTTTCTGAAGAGATAGCAGATCACTTTTGGATACAAGGAGTACTGGGAACTCGGTGGATAAGGCCGCCATCTCCCTTGCTAGTTCAATTTCTTTCAAATGCACTTCTCTCGCTTCTTTGAAATGACCTTTCAAATACAAAGCGGTTCCGAGAGTAGTAAGATTATTCATTACTGTAATATCCTGTTCTGATTTTTCCAATCCCCTTCTACTGAACGCCTCTGCTTCAGATAGTTGGTTCATGGAAATTGATGCCCTGCCAAGATACCACAGTACAAAAGCAACCTCTCTGTTGATTTGTTTCTCCGACATTTGTGTTTCAATCTTTGCCCACTTCTCAATCTTCTCAAGACTGGCCTCAAATAACTGTCGAGCTTCTTGAAACTCCCATTTTGAATACTTCAAATCACCTAACCAATGCAGAATTCCACCTTCCTCAACCAAGTCTCTTCCCGGGAGAAGACTTTTCGGAGGATTCTCTATTACTTTCTGGTACAATTCGAGTGCTCCCTGAAGCATCTCTTCTGCGTCATCGTACTTTCCAGATCTGTGTTTCAATACGCCCAAATACATCATGGTAATCGCTACAAAACGATTCCTTTGAATGTCCGTGATTCCATTCATAGTTCTGAATGATTCAAGACTTGCTTGAACCGCATCCTCTCCCTCTGCTATTCTATTTTGAAAACTGAGAAACCAACCGCGGCCAACAGAAGCAATTGCATATGCGATCTCGTTTTGAGGATTAAAGACATCAAGCATTTGAAGACCTTCCCTAAACATTGCATCCCAGCTGAAATCAGCCCATTTGTACATTAGATTCTCACACACATCCATATCATTTGCTTGCACAGCATATGATAGACCTAGGAGTGTGTAATCCTCTTCAACCTCAAATCCCTTCTCAAGCAGTTGAGCGACTTCGTTAGATAGTTGTGACAGTCTTGAACCTAGTTCAGCTTTGACGAGGTCCTCTGCCAAATCATGTAGGACATAAACTCCACACCCCATATCCTTTACAAAACTCAGACGAATCATCTTATTCCATAAATCGAAGGTAAATGCTGGTGTTATCATTTCCATGATTTCTCTACTAAAGAATGGTACTAAACCCGCTCTATTGATGATATCCATCAGCCCTTCAGCATGACTGAACAGACGCCTCCACACTTTCAACCGAACTTCAGCAAGATTATCAGCTCGAAGATTCTCAATATCGGAAATAGACACATCACCAGCGTTGATCATGTCACAGATTGAATCAATCACGAAGGGATTTCCACCACTAACGCTTACAATCCTCTCTTGGAGTTTCTCATCAACTACACCTTGGAGCTCGAGCATCTCAAGGCAACTTTCTCTGTCCAACTCTAGTAATTCAGTTTCCTCAATTTGCATTTCTTTGCTCTCAGCCGCTGGCTTTCTACTTGCTAAAACACCAACGCAATTTGATAGAAGAGAGAGGAATACTGTCCAGAGCTGAGTTTCACTGATTTTTTGTCCTCTATATTTCCATTGAGCTTTTTCATCATCCACATATTCAAAATGATCCAGAAGGAAGAGAATAGGCATTTCAGATTCTTCTCTTCTGTTTACGTCCTCCAAGAATGCCTCTAGATACAAGAACTCTGCCCTTCGTGGTTCCTTCCAGAGTATTTGCAAGAGTTGCTCAATGTGATTCTTGCCTAGTGTGTCCTGCAGCCATTTCCCTACCGTGCCATACTTGCCCTTCAATTTCGGAGTGACCTTTGCACCCACTGCATTGATTGCACTCCCAATACTCGCGAGAGACCCAATGAATGGAATTGCCATGACTACCTCCTTTGCCCATTGACGACCTTCTTCCTTGACTGGCTCTACACCCTCCACGAAACGTTGACGAATCTGCCAGAGAATGTCAAATCTCTCGAGCTTGATTCCTTGGAGGACAGCTCCCTTGGCAAGTATGTTCAGACGTTGATAGAACTCTGAGTACTGTTCGCAATCCAAACGAATTGTCTTCTCGTGTGTGTTGATCCAATGGTTCAGCAGGGATGACTTTCCAATCCCACCGATACCTTTGAGGTGGAGCACGACACTCTTATTCTTACATCTCTCCAGAGCCTTGTTCATCCACTCAATATGTTCCTCTCTGTCCACGAACACATCGTCGGATGTTTCGTAGTGTCTGTACACACTCCTGACCTCTCACACGCAATGCGTAACAAATGTAGAGGTCTTAGATAAGCTAGTCGGTCGAATTCAAATTGCTAGATTACCAAGACACTGTTATTGAAACAAATCGATCATCTGTTACATTAATTGATACATTTTTATAGAATCAATGTATATAGTGACGCTAGGTATATATCCAACGTGAAGGGAGAATACAGCAATGGGTCTTCGAGAATACGTGGTCCGAAGATGTGTCTATATGTTTATGCTAATAATAGCAGTGATTTGTTTCAACTTTATTTTGTTTAGACTTCCAACTTTTCTGTTTGGGGTTGACCCAATCAGTCTGATGATCAGTGATGATCTTCGTTCAAGAATGACTACGGAATTTCTGGAGCGAATATACACTAGCTTCGGACTTGTAATGAACCCTGACATCTTCGACTGGATCTACATGTTCTGGCGTTATCTTGTGAATATGCTCACTGGGAATTTCGGAGTTTCATTTCTGAGTCAACGACCCGTGATGGACACAATCGTTGAGCGTCTCCCCAACACCCTCCTGTTAATGGGATCCGCTCTTATGGTATCAGTTCTCCTAGGAATGTGGACTGGAATAAAAGTTGCTTCAGATCCTGGTTCAAAGAAAGACCTTGGGGCTGTCACTGTAGGCTTGTTCATGTATTCATTGCCCTTCTTTTGGTTAGGTATGGTACTTCTCATGTTTTTTGGCTACATGCTTCCAGCGTGGACACAAGCAACATTTGGTGTTGAAATCGGATTACCACAGTTTGGTACCATCAGCTATGAGGTTTGGGATGCTGCTAGGATGAATCCCTTAGGTGCTCTGATGGTGGCAGGTGATGTATTGATTCATCTGGTTCTTCCAATGATGACTTTGGCGCTTGGAGCTTTTGGTGGTTGGTTTCTCTATATGCGGAACAATCTAGTCACAGTTATGACTGAGGACTATATCCTCACAGCACGCGCAAAGGGTTTGGATGAGAATCAAGTGCTGTATAAACACGGACTAAAGAATGCAATGCTACCGATGGTAACTCTTATCGCACTTGCTTTTGGTGGTGTAATCACCGGGACTGTTTTGATAGAAACTGTCTTCACGTGGCGGGGACTGGGACGGTATATCTTCGAAAGTCTGATAGCACTGGACTTCCCTGTGGTCCAGGCAATCTTCTTAATCATCGCAATAGTGAAGATAGTGGCGAACTTCGTCGCGGACCTGCTCTATGGAATGCTTGACCCTCGGATAAAATACGGGTAAATGCTGACAGGATTTCCAAGCAAGATCATTCGTCAATATTGATTACAGGTCTAGTAGGACTTCTTCAATATCTAGTAGTTCTTCAGTTGTGAATCTATCCCTGTAGACACGCGGGTCTTTCTTCGCCAAGACTTTCCTGATCTTAGTTGTTTCATTCGAGAATTTCTCGGCTTCGTCTTGGTCACCCAATCTACTATGAAGAATACTGAGATTGTTGAGGACCGTTGCTAAGCTTGGAAGGAATAGACCCTCGGTTTTTTCATCAAGATTCCTCAAACTCTGAATCGCATCATTGAAACACCCCCGGCTCTCAGACTCTCTTTCAGTTTCCAGAAGGACCACACCAAGATTATTCAAGGTCCAAGCTAGATTCTTTTCGAACATCTCTGGTGAGATTTCGACCAGCTTCGACCTGATTTCCAGCGCCTCATTGTGAGTGTTTTCTGCGTCTGACATTTTGTCCATCTTTCTAAGTAGAACGCCATAATTACTCAGAACTGTTGCAACTCGGTTTTGAGCTTCGACATCTTCAGGATTACCCTTCGAAAGCTCCCTCGAAATTTCGAGTGCTTCTTTGTAGTACTTTTCGGCATCTTTGAATTTCCCTGTTTTCTGCTGTATTATTGCAGAGTTATTCAGAGTATCAGCAACTTGAAAACTATATTGAGTCGGAGATATTTCTGCCAATAATCTAAACATCTTAAGGGAGGTCTCATGAGCTTCTTGGGCTTCTGAAACTTTGCCAGTTTCTCTGAAGAAAACGCCTAGGTGATCATAAACTAGAGCGAGAGTGTAGGGAGTCTCTTCCTTAGCATATTCTTTCGTGATTTCAAGAGCTTCATTGAACATTCTTTCTGCATCTGCATATCTGCCTATCTGCATCATTAGTTTTCCAAGTGCAAGAGAGTTATGCACGATGGCTTCCCACTCAACTGATGGTTCCTTTTCGTAAAAGACCATCCATATCTCTCGAGCTTTTCGTAGAACGTTCTCAGCATCGTATGGACGATTTGTCTTTCGAAGAGCACGACACAAGTGTCCTAAAACCTGTGATCTAAACGCTGGATCTAATTGCTGAAAAGTAGGTGCTTCAACAATCTTTCTGTATGTCAACTCAGCATTCAATGGTTTTCCAATTGATATCTGTAGAAGTGCAAGGGTGGATAGAATTATGTTTCCTGCATGGTGTCGACTCCACCAAACATCCGACTCTGGTAATTCCTTGCTCAAGTCATACGCCTTTTGCAGCATTTCCTCTGCTTCCATTAGTCGATTAGTACTCCTTAGAAAATGAGCATATGCCCAACGAATTCCCCAAGCCCCAAGAGTTCGTGCTAGCTCTAATCTTGGATCTAATAGATCAGATGTATCGAGTAGGTCCGTAGAGATAGAAATGCTTTCTATGTATGCCTCATCAGCTTCTTGCCCTCTTCCTAATCTTTCATAGAACATTGCAAGATGATACAAAATTCGACCCACATAGAGCAAGTAAATATCAGGTTGGTTGTTGGCATACTCTCGTGCGGTAACAAGAGCTTCTGACAGAACGTGGTCACACTCAGCAAATCTGCTAAGAGAAAACAGGCAATATCCTCGCCAGTCTTGAATCGCCAGCGTTCCTTCCTTCGTGTCTATCCGAATTATTTCCAGCATCTCAATGAATTGAGTAACAGTTGCACTTGCCTGAGTTGCAGTTTGGATCATGAACTCGTGCGCAATTTTATCAATCGCAGTTCGAGGATTTGCTCTTGCTAGAGCCGATATTGCCAAACCCAGTAAAATGAGATCTGATTCGTTCTTTGAGACCTCTTCCAATCTTGTCGCAACTTCTTCACTCAGCGCTTGGAGTCGATCGCTGAGTTCTACGATGACTAGCTCTTCAGCTAAATCATGCAGTACGTAAGTATCATCTCCTTGACTTCTAACAAAGCTGAGTCGAATCAATCTGTCCCATTGTTCTGCTTTCATGTCTGGTGCGATTATGCTCATAACTCGTCTACTAAAGAATGGTAGAAGCCCGGCACGATCGATGAAGGGCGTCAAGTCATGTGCCTCATTGAAGAGCCTACGCCACGTTCTTATTCTGACTTCCTCGAGCGTATCAGCGTCCAAGCCTTCAATGTCTTCGAATGAGATATCGCCTGTATTTACCAAGTCGCAGATAGCACCTATAACGAATGGATTGCCACCACTCACGCTCACTATCTTATCCTGAAGATTAGTATCTGAGATTTGACGAAGTCTAAGTAACTCATTGCTGCTCTCGTTGTCCAGTTCTAATAGTTCTGATTCCTCCACTTGATCTTTCATTTGTGTTATTGCTGCTTTTCTACTCGCCAATACACCAACGCAGTTCGATAGTGAACACAGAAACACACACCAGAGTTCTGTTTCCGTGATCTGCTTACCACCATACTTCCACTTTGCCTTTTCATTGTCAACATATTCGAAGTGGTCCATCATGAAAAGAAGAGGAGCATCGAGATTGATTCTGCTGTTGATATCTTCTAGTAACGCATCAAGATACAGGAACTCTGCATGATGGGGTTCTTTCCAAAGAACCTCAAGGAGTCTTTCCACATGGTTCTTTCCAAGCCGGTCCTGCAACCATTTTCCAACTGTGCTGAATTTTCCCTTGAACTTGGGTGTGACTTTCGAGCCAATGGCGTTGAGTGCACTTCCAATACTTGTCAGAGTACCGATGAAGGGAATGGCCATGAAGACTTCTTTTGCCCATTGACGCCCCTCTTCCCTGACTGGCTCAACACCTTCGACAAAACGCTGTCTGATCTGCCATAGAACATCGAAGCGCTGCAGATTCACTCCTTGGAGTACTGCTCCCTTAGCCAGAACGTTCAGTCGGTCGTAGAACTCTGAGTGTTGCTCACAGTCTACTCTGATAGTTGATTGAATTGTACTGGTCCAATGGTCTAGTAAAGACGATTTACCGATTCCACCAATGCCTTTGAGATGCAGTACCACACTTTTTTCCTTACATCGTGTAAGGGCTTTATCCATCCAATCGAGATGTTCTTGGCGATCTACAAAGATTCGCTCAGATATCTCAAAGCGCTCGTACACTCTCCAGACCTCAAATACGCAACAAACAAAATAGACAGAGGGTTTAGATAAGCCCGCCGGTTTTCTCTAAGCGCAATCATTCTGCTTAATGAAAGGATCTAACAATCTCGTCTGAAGTGGGTAGTCCTGTGAGAATCTTTTCTCCTATCTCTATTCTGGGAATCGATCCTTTCAATTTCCGTTTCTGAAAGAAACTGAAAACCGAGATATCCACAACTTCTAGATTCAATCCTAACTTCTCCGCCGCTCTTGAAGCTGCATCCAGTAGTATCAGATGTTCCTGAGGAATCGCTCTCCCTCCTTTCCCTAGAGCACCATTTCCCCAATCCGAAGAATTTGTTTGTGTGCACTCTGGATGGCCTACAGTATCCATGTCAGCTGCTTGTATCGTTCTTGATTCGGATTCGATAAAAACTCGGACCTTCACATCTTCATTCATCAGAACTCATCATCCTCTCATTTCCTGAGGGATAATTGAGAACTTATAATAAATAGTAGGTTGACAGCAGGAAATCAGACGGCTTTGAACTCCGGATGCTAAGAAGTGCCTTTCATGATATCAGCAATATTACCAAAGAAGTGGTCGAGTGTCCTACTCTTCTCCATATAGTCCTCTATCTTGGTGATCAGGGTCTCATCTTCCTCATATCCGCCAATCGAGTCAGTGGCGACCAACGAGTGTATCTCTTCATTCAGGTCAAGTATGTTTTTTGAGGTCCGGAGAATGTGTGAAAGCATCCTCACAAGAATTCTTGAGTTCTCAATGCTCCGGATGTTCAATACCTGACTATAGAACAGGAACTGCAACCTGTCAAGAAGCTCCATCTTGCCTACGAGGTCAACCAGAGGTTGAGGTTCATCTCGTTCAACCAGTTTCTCGTGAACAGCTTGCCAGTAGTATTGGTCCTCGAGAAGATTCACAAGATATGTCTGCACGGTTTCGAAATATGGCGTAGACTCATTAATCTCCTCGATTTCCATCTCGGTGAACTTCATAGCAACCTTGAGAGAGAACTCATCGAGGTATCGCTTGATTGAAGCTTTGTCCTGAGATAGTACAAGGGCAAGGAGGATTCCATAGATGCAGGAGGCACAATCCACTGTTATCTGAGTTGGTCCAAGCGCATAGAGCCGGATTGACTGTAGCAACATATCAGTAGTTATGTCCTCTTTGTGAATTCGGATTTTGAATCCTTGAGAAGAACAATAGACATTATCATTGTAGGTGTAGATGGATGAATAGCAGGTTTTTCCATCCTTAATCTCAAACTGCTTGACCAAATCAAGCGTTGCGTCTTGGTTTAGGATATCAGCTGCGAAAATAGAGTGTTCGATGTCAAATAGACTGTCATTATTCAGGCAGATTAACTCCCCCTCAAAATCTTTGAAGCAAGGGCAGAAGTTGTATATTGTGACTTCTTTCTCCAAGGTCATGTTCTTCCACGTTAATAATCTGATTAGACGTATTTGGACTATGTCATTGAAGCATAAGACCATTCTTTGTGTCTATTGTCAGGTTCTTTTTCCTGAAGCTAGAATCCTTTGATATCGTAGAAATCAGTATTGTCCAACTCTCATCGACCTCTGGACCTGCATGGGATCCTGTTGTTCACCCGATTACATCAACTCCATTTCCACATGTTATGAGCTTGTCAACATGAATCTTGTAGTCTGGATAGGATGTGAAGTAGTTCTCCCAGCTGTCTTTCCCGATATGAACATCACCAGAAAGGTCAATGAATGTGAAGTCCTCTGTCTGAAGGTCCATGAGACCCTTGCAGACTCCTGAGTTGATACACTCGATGAATTTGAGGGCTGTACCCTTAGCTCCATTTCTGATCATCTTTGACGCTGGGTCAGCCATTGCAATCTCCCGTAACCTAGAACACACTCCTCAGATTTAGCCGTTGCCACCAATTTCCTTAGTCAGAATTCTTCCGCTTAAGTTAAGTATCAGAATTACCAGTGCAATACAGTTGATTACGATGAAGACTGGAGATGAATTCCTACAGAAACTGTATCAGATGAAGCCCAACGTTATCATCGATGGTAAAACAGTAGGGCGTGATGATCCACGATTACAAGCTGTTGCTAAGGTTATGGCTCTGACTTTGGATAAGGTCGAGGAACCAGATTTCAAGGATCTACTCAAGGTGGAGTCCAAGGAATTTGGCACAATCAATCGCTTTACCCATATCCATCAAAGTGTTGATGACTTGCTGAAGAAGCAAGAACTTACGAGAAAGATATGTCGCCTATCTGGAGGCTGCGTCTTTCGTTGCATGGGTATCGATGCGATGAACGCATTATCTATTATCACACATCGAGCTGAGGCAATGACTGGCCAACCATATAATCAGAGATTCTTGGAGTATCTAAAATTCTGGCAAGAAAATGATATTGTGGGCAGCTGCGCACAGACAGATGTAAAGGGCAATAGAGCACTGAGACCCCACGAGCAAGCTGACCCGGACCTTTACTTACGTGTCGTTGAATATCGTGATGATGGTATAGTTGTCCGAGGTGCCAAGAATCACATCACCGCTGCAGCTGTAGCAGAGGAAATTATTGTGCTTCCTACTAGGATGCTAACGCCAGAGGAAGATGAGTATGCTGTTGCATTTGCAGTTCCTGGAGATTGGGATGGTGTGAAGCTCGTGACTCGTGCATCGGGCCATAAACGCGAAAAGTTCGATTGCCCAGCTGGTGACCTCGGCGATGTGGAGAATTTCATCATCTTTGATGATGTCTTTGTTCCCAACGAACGAGTCTTTCTTGGTGGAGGCAAAGGAGAACACGCATTTGGAGGATGGACTGCACTCCTCTTCGCACTCTATCATCGGCATAGCTACACCGGATGCAAACCTGCGAGTTCCGAGATTATCCTTGGTTTCAGTGCATTGGTGAGTGAGTACAGTGGCATTGAGGACAAGAAACATGTGCAGTCTAAACTTGCGGATCTGATTAGCGTAGCTGAGCTTGTCTATGCGGCAGGGATTGCAGC
>MEHG01000067.1 GCA_001940705.1 Candidatus Thorarchaeota archaeon AB_25 | reverse complement strand
CATTTCTAACTCCGTTAAAATGTGGGTGTCATTACTTATCATGGTATCATTGGTAATAGTTCCATGGCGGTCACATGAATTCCTACTTCCACTATCGGCTCTATTTCCACTTGCCATTTCTATACTATTGGGTGGAGCTTTTGGGGATGCTGCGTATCTGATAAGCCAAGAAAGAATAGGGGTTTCTCGTGCCTTTCCTATCGCAAATACGTTTCCAATCATCACCTACCTCTTCGCTCTACTGTTTCTTGATGAGGTCTTGAGAATAAGTACCGTTTCAGGAATCATTCTTACTATTGGAGGAATTATACTCGTCTCAAGAGAGCTAGTGACTGAGGATTTAGTGGAACAGCCAAAATCCCATGGATGGAAAGGACTGGCTCTAGCTTTGATGTCATCCATAATGTTTGCATTTGCTACGATTTTCATGGAGATAGGTGTAACAAGCATTGATCCAATAGATGCCAATCTCTTTCGGATGATGATTGGTTCTATGGCAATGGTGCCAATCTTTTCAATCTCTTACAGGACTCGTATTAAGCCCCTGTCAAAGAAAGCAGTCCAAGTCGTAGCAATCGCTGGTTTCTTTGGGATGGGATTTGCGTCACTGTTGTATGTTTTCTCTATCAAACTTGTGGGAGCAACGATAGGAGCAGTGATTGGGTCTACTTCGCCACTATTTGCACTACCAATATCAATCCTATACCTCAAAGAGAGGATTACTTGGTGGGGTGTTCTTGGAACGATTGCTACAATTCTGGGAATCTGGCTTGTTGTCGTTGGCGTTTGAACTACTAAGGAAGGACTCTGTTTATATGAATCATAGAACTTGGATTAAGTGACCTACAATGAGTCCTCGAGTCTATTATGATGAAACTGAAAGAGAGGTAAAAGTTCCCGAGGGTTGGAAGATGGATATCATCCAGCCGCAAACTTTGCAATCGAGTAAGACAGAAGATGAGATTGTATCAGAGTCGCTGAAACATCCAATAGGTGCAGCAAGTTTTGAGCAGTTCGTTCAAGACTCCAGTTCATTTCTGCTTATACTGAATGACCATGCACGAGCAACACCTACTCCCATAGTGTTGAAACAAATTTTACCGTTTCTTGATGGAAAGGATTTTGGAATCATTGTTGCTAGTGGAACACATCCTATACCCTCTGAGAAAGACCTAGAGGAGAAAATCTTAGGGGAATACTATTCAAAATTACGTGATTTGCTGGTTTTTCATGATTCGAAAGCAACTGACCAGTTCATCACACTAGGTACAACAAGTCGAGGGACCGAACTCCGAATCAACAAGATTATTGACAGATACGAGGCAATTATAGCAATCAACTCCATCGAGCCACATTACTTCGCCGGATTCACTGGAGGACGCAAGAGCTTTCTACCGGGAATCTCAGCCTATGAGAGCATCGAAGCAAATCACTCGATGGCACTGCTTGATGAATCTCGAATGTTATTGCTGAAAGGAAATCCCTTACATGAGGATTTTGAAGAGGCCGCCCATTTTGTAACTCAAATCCACCCTGTCTTTGGCATCAATGTTGTTTTAGACGGTTCACGTAAGATAGTTGGATCTTTCTCAGGGAACTTGTTCGAGCAACTCTATGAAGGAGCTGAACTTGCTAAGACAATCTATGCTCCTACCATCACTGAAACACCAGATGTGTTGATAGCAGTTGTACATTCGCCACTTGATCAGAATCTTTACCAAGCACAGAAAGGTTTCGAGAACTGCTTGTTCGCATTGAAACCTGGCGGAATCATGATTCTTGTTGCTTCGTGTTATGACGGAATCGGACCGGCAGATTACTCGCAGATGCTGCAATCATCAGACTCTCCAGAAGACCTCGCAAAGAAGTTTGAGGAAATTAAGAAAAACTATCAGCTCGGGTGGCACAAGGTAGGTTCCATTCCCATGTTCCTGAAAGACAAGGAACTATGGATGGTCACAAAACTACCGCAGGAGAATCTCAAACGCATGTTCATTCGTGGATTTGATAATCTCCAATCAGCAATAGATGAAGCTTTGAGGAAAAAAGGAGCAGGGTCTCGCGTACTGGTCGTACATGATAGTGCTAATGTATGCCCAATACTCAAACCTTGAATTGGATACTGAGTCTAGCTTCCTCGAAAATTTTATCTCTATTGAAGATATCGATAGAATGATGCTATTGCAACTTCCACCATTCTTCCTCTTGTATTATCTCCTATTTATTTTCATATTAGTAGCTGTTTCAATCTTAGTGACTATCGCTATAAAATCCATAGATAGAATGTTTCAAGGAGAGAATGGTTTCTTAGTAAATTGGTGGAAGTGGGTAAATAGGAAGGATCCAAACACTCAAACTGGAATCAAAAATATGCCGAAATATGTGGGGGAGAAACAACTAGAATCATGGATGTGTCCCATTTGTGGCTCTAAGATATCCTCACAGGATGTGCAGCAACTAGAGTATGGTTATGATGTTGAATGCAAGTATTGTGGCGCTATAATAAGTTCTTCACGAATGTGGCGTTAGGTGCTTAATGTCGACTATCATTTTTCTAGGAAGGAGAATGTTCAGAGAATACATCTACAATCCGAGTGGAAATGTCAATGAGGTCAAATCGTATCCATTGAGGTCAATAATCTTACTCAGAAGATATCTTAACAGCAGGGTTGTGCAGGATTGTGCATGTCGGTGAAAGCAAGACTCAAATGTGGGGCCGACGCGCTGCGAGGGTATTGGTGAAATGATCCATTACCAAAGAGGACTCATTTGATTGGTGAACTAGGATGGTTTTGAAGGAACTGGACTATCAAGTACCTGATATTAAGAAAGGCTATGCAAATCAGACGCTCTACGTCAATCTATCAGACAACAGGATTGAGATCAAACCTGTGGATGACAAGATGAAAGAGACTTTCACAGGTGGGAAAGGATTCGATCTCTGGTTGATGTGGAATGGTCTTCCCAAGGATAGGATTGTCAAGTGGGACGACCCTGAGAATGAGATATGCATTGCAACTGGACCTCTTGGTGGAGTCACTCAATATCCAGGTGCTGGAAAATCCATTGTCACATCGATATCCCCAATGACAGGGATTCCAATTGACAGCAACGTTGGGGGATATGCAGGTCCAAACCTGAAGTTCTCGGGCTTTGACGCCATGGAGATTCAGGGAAAGGCAAAGAGGGATGTGTACATCTTCATCGATGGAGACCATGGTAAGATTGAGATTCACAATGCAGGTGACCTTCCTGACACAGCTTATGAAATCACACGTGTACTCACTGACCGTCACACTGAGAAAGAGGGGAAGGACATGGCAGTGGTCACAGCTGGACCAGCTGCAGAGCACGCTTGGATGGGTTGTCTGAACTTCTCTTGGTGGGACATGCGTAGAAACCTGCCGAGGTACAAACAGGCTGGCAGAGGCGGAATTGGTACCGTATTCAGGAACAAGAAGATCAAAGCAATCATCATGAAGAAAGAGAAAATCACCCTTGAGATGAATGGACCTGCTGATATCGAGGCCGTCAAGGCAGTCGGTCGAGACCACTCCGGCGGAATCCTCAAGCTCGATCCCAAACAGAACCGGATGAGAGTCATTGGAACAGGTCACTTACCCTCAATCATGGATGAGTTTGACCTCCTACCAACCCGCAACTTCAGGACCGGGAGTGATCCTGAGGCGAAGAACCTTTTCGGAGATGTTTGGGAGAAGATCTTCACCAACGCTGGCAAGGGATGGGATGGCTGTTGGAGACCCTGTGCCATCAACTGCTCACACTGTATAGAGGGATTCGTTCCAAAGACAGGACCCTTCAAGGGCAAGAACGTCGTTGTTGACGGACCTGAGTATGAAACAATTGCTGGCTGTGGTTCCAATATTGCCGTCTTCGACCCACACTATGTCGCTGAATTGAACTTCTATTGTGACGCTTATGGAATTGACACAATCAGCTTTGGTACGACCATGGGTTTTGTGATGGAACTCTTTGAGGAGGGTCACATCGATGAGAAGGCTACTGGTGGTCACAAGCTCAAGTGGGGATCTGCTGAAGAGACCCTAGCTGTACTGCATGAAATGGCAGAGGGCAAAGGTTTCGGCGGTGAGCACTTTGGAAAGGGAACTCACTACCTCAAGAGCTACTTCGGTGACAAGTTCGGTGTTAACAAACAAGTGATGCAGGACATCGGTATGGAGCATAAGGGACTCGAGTATTCCGAGTACGTTACCAAGGAGAGTCTTGCTCAGCAGGGCGGCTACGGTCTAACACTGAAAGGACCACAGCACGATGAAGCATGGTTGATTTTCCTCGACCAGGTTCACAATTACATGCCCACATTTGAGGACAAGGCAGAAGCACTCCATTACTTCCCGAACTGGCGGACCTGGTTCGGACTCAACGGACTCTGTAAGCTGCCGTGGAATGACGTTGTCCCAGCTGACAACTCAGATACTGATGAACCAGCGAAAGTGCCAGGTCATGTTGCATTCTATGCGAGGTTCTTCGAGGCGATGACTGGTAGATCCACAAAAGGCGATGACCTGATCGCAATGTCAGAGAAAGTCTACAATTTCCAGCGGATATTCAACATCAGACAGGGCAAGGGTCTCAGGATCAATGACTCCTATATTCCATATAGAAGCGCTGGTCCAGTTACAGACTGGGAGTACGAGTCACGAGCTGACCGTTACAATGAGCAACTCAAGGAGATTGGCGTTGACATCTCAGGGATGAACACCACTGAGAAGAATAAAAAGCTCAGGGAGTACAGAGAGGAGCGTTACAGACTCTTAGCGGATGCTGCCTACAAACGACGTGGTTGGACACGCAACGGAGTTCCAACTATGGATAAGGTCAAAAAACTCGGTCTTGATTGGATTCCAGAGGTTGTCGACATCGTGAAGAAGCATGAGGGGTCTGACCCACCTAAGGACACATTACCAACATCTGACGAGGCTTGGAAATAGCTGAGAGGAGAGTATCAGAACTCAATTCGTATCTCACGTCTAGTATAACTTGTATGAATCAAAGGATTCATAGCGATAGTTACCTAGATATTACAATTGATTACAATGAAAACAGTTGGATATTTCGACGGGACTGACTCAACACTTCTCACAAGAATTGCAGCCCATGGATTCTGCACAATTCCATTAGGAAACCAATGGGATGGCTATGGAAAAATCGCCACTCATCTAGAACCTGGTGAGGTCGATCTCATACTTGCATATTTGCATAAATTACTACCACCTCGAGATGCAGAAGCAGGACCAATACCATCTCCTGTGGATCTACTCTACCGCGCAAATACATACAAAATTCCAGTCTTAGTAATTGTTCCCAAGGATCTTCATAAGGAGGCCAAAGATCTCTTGGAAGAGGCTGCAGACTTCGTAGAAATTGTTGCACCCGAGGAGCTTGATGATAAGGTTCGCAAAATTCTAGGCTTCTGATTAGTGATTAAAGTAGCATTCAAAGAAGTTTGGAATCGATTGGATACCCGAAGTGGTAGACATCGTGAAGAAACATGAGGAATCTGAACCACCCAAGGACACGCATCCTGTTTCTGATGAAGCTTGAAAGTAATAGATGCATTGAAGTGGTTGAAGAAATTACTCGCCACTCACTCGATTGAGTGGATTTAATGAGGTGGACCTATGGTAAAGTGTACAGATTGTGGAAAATTAGCGTGCTATTCAGGAGAACTAGACAACATCCCAACAAAGGGATACTGTCCCATGCAGACGCACAAGGAAGTCCTTGAAAAAGCAAGGAAGCAATATGATGAACAAGAGATACGTAGGGTCTCTCAAGAGTCAGCGAGGGTGGAGGCCATTGGATATTGTCAGTGGACACGTGTACAGGAAACCATGGAGTTTGCCACTCGAATGGGTTTTCAGAAACTTGGAATAGCATATTGCATTGGGCTTAGACGTGAAGCAAGAACTCTGGCCGACATCTACAGAGAGAATGGATTTGAAGTTGTGTCGGTTTGCTGCAAGAGTGGGAGTATACCAAAGGAAGATATTGGTCTTAGAGATGATGAGAAAATTCGTCCGGGAACATATGAAAGTGTCTGCAACCCAATAGGACAGGCCATGGTGATGAATGCTGAGAAAACAGATCTCAACGTGATAATTGGTCTATGTGTAGGACATGACTCTCTCTTCATAAGACACTCAAAAGCGCTAGTGACATGTCTGGTAGCTAAAGATAGAGTACTCGCACATAATCCGGTTGGAGCTATATACACTGCAAAGACCTACTATAGAAAGAAATTGTTTGAGAAAGAGTAATGTCTTGTTCCCTGAAACTTGGCAGACAAGGGTGTTCAAGATAATGAGATTCAAAGCTATCAGAGCAATGATTGAACTCTTCCTGACTCCAAACTGCCGTCTTTGCACGCCAGATTTCTTCACAAATTCCGTTGTCTGAAATGAAATAAATGCAGTAGCGCTCATTTTACAAATTGGGCGTATTCTGAATTCTCCTTCTCTTTAGGAACCATCCAATAATGACAATCTCAATAGCGATACCTGGAAGAAAGACAGCTGTCAATATCCATCCATACGAGGCAGGATTTGCGGGAACTATCAAATTACTGCTAGCAAGTTTGGTTGATAGACTATTTGTACTAAAGGGTGAATCAATGTCAAAATGAAAGAAATATCCAGTAGCGAGAATTCCATGCGACTCGTATCCTATTGTGTCTTCATCCTTTCCTACTTCATGATGGAGTGAGCAACCAGTACTACTGTATGAGGTGACATTGTAGACACGCCAGCCCAGTGTGACTGTTTCGGAGTTATTCCAACTTGTTAGGTTAATCCATAATGGAGCACTTCCATGTGCAGTGAGGGTTCCATTGGGATAGTCCTCGTAGAATGTTTCAGTGGTTATATCATCATCGCGTTCAACGGTTTTTACCACAATATACCGAGAAGGGTAACCTTCAACTCGCTCAGTTACCTCAAAACGTACTGTATATGTATCCTCAATGGGTCCACTCATGTGTTTGTATACCTTCTGATATTCAATGACTATACCTAGAGGGAACTCGTCCGGACTTGGACTAGTACTTGCATGTGATGCGGAGAGGTTTGACAGACAATTAAGAATCAAGATGGAAATGAAGAGAAGACATATGCGGTGCCTGACTCTAAAGATCCCCACTATTTCCAATCCTCTTCTTTCGAATTGTGTTATTCTCCACATCACTTTACGTGTGAACGCGAATAAGAATTTCGCACTGCAATCTACAATGTCTAATATTCCGCTTACGGCATATTATTAGGTTAGGATGAAGTCAGACCTGCTCAATGCAACTTGTCCTCGAACCCTATGTCTTGGGTATAATCAGTGCTCTGTTGGCGATGCTTTTCTTCGGAGTGACTAATGTCCTATACAAGAGGATGAGTGATGATATCAGCGTCATGGACATCATGTTCACTCGTATGTGGGTGAGTCTCCCAGTCGCTTACATTTTCGCAGTCGCAGCTTCTGGATCAATTACCTTCACTATCCCAATTGGTGCTCTTTTTCCGCTCATACTCTCCATGGTTATCGGCATCATAATTGGAGATGGCATGTATTTCTACAGTCAAGAGAGGATTGGTGTTGCCAGAGCTTTTCCTATAGCCATGAGTTATCCTCTCTTGGTGTATTTTCTCGCAGCAGTATTTCTTAGTGAACCGGTCATTCCTCAGAGGGTCATTGGTGCCTTCATCGTCGTCTTTGGTGTGATTATGATTGCCCGAGCGGAACAGGATGAAAATAAGAATAGAAATCGATGGAGCGAGGATGAACTTCGGATTGGCTTAATTCTCGCATTTCTCGTCTTTGTTTGCTGGGCTATGAGTGATGTCATCTTTCAATACGGTCTGGTAGGTGTCGCGCCTGCAGAAGCAAACTTCTATCGAATGCTTGCTGCTTCTTTGATACTTGTTCCAGTTTTCCTCTTCTCTCTGAGAGGGAAGAGGACACTTCCCAGTAGACGAACCACCAAGTTTGCATTGGGAACAGGAATTGTCGGACTTGGCCTGAGTCTTATTGCATACAGCTTCGCTGTCAAGCTTGTGGGTGCCACAGTGACTTCTCTGATTGTAGCATCAGCGCCCATGTTCACAGCACCGCTATCAGCAATCTATTTGGATGAAGATGTAAATCGACGTGTGGCTATTGGAACTATTCTTACAATTTTGGGTGTTCTAATGGTTGTCATCCTTATCTAAGGCTCTATGACTCGAATCATCAAAGATTTTAAAGCCACTCCTGAGCAAGAGCTCATAGGTAAACATCCAGTCTAGCTGGTGGGAATGGGACAAATGCTACTAATGCTTCAATTTGCCGAGTCACTGCTCAACAGTTTTCTCGTCTTCGTGTTTCTCCTCTTGGCCTGTATTGCCATCGGATTGGGATGCACAGGAGGAGGAAGTAAACAGGAGGAAACAATTTCAAGGAGTGTGAGAAGGGAGATAGGAATACCATCCGATAAACGTCCATCACCCATAATGAGCTGGAGAGGGCTTCAAAGTGAACGGCCACTAAGGCGAACTGTCAGGACGACAAGACCGATTCCTGGTGTCGCTCATGCAATAAGGAAAGTACACAAGCCACCATCAATCAGCGAGAAGAAAGTGAAAGCCCTAAGGGGTGGTGAATTCGTAGGGAACAGAATGAGATTCAAGGTAAAGGTTGTCAACGAATCACCATACATGATTACAGATGTCATAGTCTACCTTCTTTCTTTCCCAAAGGATGCGTTGAGGTTTGCTGGGGAGGGAGATGATTGTAAATTCTCAAAGATTGAACCTGGATGTTTCAGAAGTCCAACATTTGATTTCCTTCCAACCCAAGACTGCGTTAGGGGTGAAATCGTTGCTGGCGTGTCGTACATAGATATGACAGGAAAAGCTCATACCCTTAGCACTGAGCCATTTGTGATACGGTCAGTATGTGACCTTCTGATACCTGATCAGGTAACACCAGAGGATTTCGCATCAAGGTTAAAGACACATGAACATGGAGAGATCGTCATCAAGGTCAAAGAATGGACTCCTGAGGAGATGTTCGAAAAGGCGTTGCGGATAACCGATGAGTCCAACTTCTTTGAGGTCAGCAGCGAGTTTGACACAAAGGACGGAGTGGTGTTTGGAAAGATCTCAGGATTTGCGAAAGGCAAATACACTGGGAAAAGTGTAGCTGTCCAACTAAGCGTCACTGGACCATCAGGTGCGAAGGGAGCATCCTGTACAATTCGAGTGTCAGGTGAGGACCAAGCGATGATACTACCAGCAATAGATGACCTCAAGGAGAGATTGAGTGCTTGGCTCTGTCCCATGTGCGCTAGTCCCCTTACACTGGAAAATGTTGCAGACTTACGAGATGGAAAGGTAGTACGATGTCCGTTCTGCTCAGTAACAATAGGTCGCTAGATATAACCTACAGAATTAGAAAGATTCACTCAATGGAGACAATCTTCTAGAAATCTAGGATATCTTCTATTGATTGCAATTGCCTTTTTCTCTCTCGGTTTCAAGCATTCCGATCAAGCCATTTTCCGATAGATATCCCGGATGTGAGATTGGAATCTATCCATTCTCACATTCATCTATATCTGTCCTTAGGCGAATCCTCTACTTGGTCCGGAACCAAGTCTAAGTTGTGCATAGCGGGCATCTTCATGAGGAGCAGCGCCTTCTAGCTGCCTCTTCAGTTTACTATACTCGTCTTCACAGGTGGATTCAAGCTGGAATTTTGATATACTCAGTTTGATCTCATTCTTGCTGATGTCTTCGATGAAGTGTGGCGGGACAAGCAAGTCGATGTCCGGTTGAGCTTTCAATCGTTCAAGAAGCTCTTCAAAAAAGCCGCCTCCAAGCAGCAGCCACATCATGTTGTCTTCATCGAACCAAATGTCAATGATGAACCCGATTTTGAAACCATCTGAGTCAACAACTTTGATGTCAGTGAGTTTTGAGAATGTGAAATCTGACTCATCTAAGACTCCTGGATCGATTGTCTTCTTTAGGGAGTCGCTATCAACCTTCAAATAGACTTTGTCAGAAATCGAGTCGACTTCTTCAAGTCTGACTACAGGATCAATATCTGGTCGTGTACCAATGGATTCAAGAAATTCCTCAATCCTACCTCCTCCTAGCACGATATACTTGGGGTTGAGTTTATTTTCACCACAACCAAAAATCCAGTCCATGACTTCGCCGACTTTCTCTCCATTGGAGTCGACTACATCCTTGCTTCTGATATCACTGTACTTCAGTTCAACACATTTCATTATTCCGAGCCTCTCTATAAGTTCACTATTGTTAATATTTAAACTTTCGCTTTACCTACAGCGAAATGCATGGAAAAAATGTGGACGTACGTCCTGAAAAAGGATTGGGGAGCCCAAAAGAGGGGCTCAAAGTTCTAGTAGACTTCTCTGGGACTCTCTCTGAGGCGATCAGGAAGCTGACCACCCTCACCCAAAATATCAAGCTCGTGATCTCGACCGTAGCGACCACCATCGTTACAGAGAAAGCCTGTTTTTGTAATGCCTCTGGCTTGACGTTCAGCGGCACGACGAGTAATCATTGTTTTTCCGGATGGAACTGTCATGATTAGCTTCTTCTGGGCTTCATCAATTGCCAGTAAGATTGTATCATCACTGGCATTTCGTGTGGTTTCGAAAAATTGAGAGGTTGACTCATTAAACTCGAGGTAGACTGGCATTAGGAATCAAAGCCTCCAACAGGCTATTTACCTAGAATGGTTTCTGGGCGTTTATTAATGAATCTCGCGCGAGTCCCTTAATCATATTGGTCTCATACAAAGGCCAATCAGAGAAGATGAGCTGTGCCACAATGAGCGCATACAACGGCATCTTCGAACTCACCGGGTAGAGGTAGCGGTGCTCCACAATTCTGACATTTGAGGTCTCTAATCTCAAATCTCCTTTCAACTGGGATGTTCAGTTTAAACACTCGCTCAGCGACATCCTGGACAGTCTTTCCGATTTTTTGTGCGGCTTTGGCAATTGAGCCTCTTTCAGGATCACTCAGAGAACCAAGTCCGACTGCTTGGAAAAAGTTGTCAATAGCACGTCCAATCTTACCAAAGACTGAGCCAGCTTTCCAGGACATCACTTCAGGGACTTGGAGTTCTAGTAATTCACTGTCAGGATGTCCGGGTATTTCATAGCCGCGGTTCCAATCAATCCGCTCCGACCGCGTAGATGATAGAACATGACTACAACCAGGGCAGACCATCTGCCACTCCTTTCCGAAAAAGCCCTTCCTCCTCTTCCTCTCTCCAACATTGTACCAACATCTCTTGTGAGCCATTTTTTCACAATTAGGACATGAGAATAGATGATAGGTGTCTGGTTTGACCCTCGAAGTTCCTCCTATGTGAATCTTGAGGTAAGCCAGATCATCAGGAGTATTATTGAGAAGGTACTTGCCACAGATGAAGCAGGTTCTTCCATCCAACTTGTTCATTTTATCCGGAGTGATTCTCAAAGCATTAGAACCTCATGCAGTTTCTGTTCATGAGGCAATATGAACCTTACAGATGAAGAAACTTTGCAATCCGAAACCCTCTTCACGCGGATTTGACTAGGAAACGAATCGGTAGCGAAGACCAAAGGAAGTTTTCACAATATAGGGTTCCCATGAAGTTTTGAGTAGAAAGAGCCCTTAGGTATATGCATTTGACATTATGATACTGAGTTATATTAGGAAACTCGAAAAGAAATCAATGGCGGGAAACCACCATGTTCGAATATGTCCAAGAGAGAGAGGTTGGCAAACGATTGGAACCCAGAACAATGGTGTATGTCATAACTGTCGGAGACCGTGAAGGGTTCAACTCTCAAACACTCACAGAACGAGGCAAGAATCAACTCTTTGAGATGGCAAGATCTAGAGTTGCAACGGGTGTGAGGATCCTATATTCAGCCTCTGACAAGCTTGCTGCAAAGTCATCTGAAGTCCTAGCCAAGGAATTTGAATCAAAGGTTAAGAAAATGAACTGCTTGGACTCGGTGAAGTTTGGTGTTGCTTCCGAGGATATGGATTCACTTGGGGAAACATTGAAACAGATGTGGCAGGATGAAGAGTTTCTTCCAGACAATGGAGAATCATTTGCAGAAGCCCGTGAACGTTTTGGTACTTGCATGGGAGGAATTGTAGCGAAACATCAAGATGATGTATTAGCTGTTGTTGTTGATCCATTAATGGCGGTTCTTTTTCATTCTCATGTGACTGCTGCTCCTTTAGATATCAGCGAGTGGCATTCAATGGGATATGCGGCATGTGCATCCTACGAGTACTCCAGAGGATGGAGTGTTATCATGCCCCCTGACAACAGTTTCTTGAGTGAACCGACAACCGTGGGAGACACGCTTTCAGATAAGTAACTCTTTTTGATTTTAAAAAATGAAGAGAGAAGAACCGGACCAGAAGTCCGGTCTTCCTAAGATATACTACCTTCGTCTATAGAACATGCAAACGACAACCACCAGAGCAACAGTTCCTCCAACAATCAGATATAGAGTCAATGGATCAATATCACCTGGTGGGGGTAGAGTACCAGTACTCTGGTGAGCGCTTGTATACGCCACGAAAACTGGATCACAGATGATCTCATGACCACCCCAGTGCTCATAGCCTGAGGTCATGAACAACATCGACGCATCGACTCTCCAGTCAGTTACAGACTGTCCAGAAGTTGATTGATATATAGCGCTGAAAGCACCAATCGGTATAGTTGAAGAACCAGAGCGGTAGACATTGGCATGATTGTCATAACCCCAAGTGTATGGAAG
>MEHG01000066.1 GCA_001940705.1 Candidatus Thorarchaeota archaeon AB_25 | reverse complement strand
ACTAGGATTGGAGTGAACTCAACTGCTGACTGAAACAGGTCAGAAGTTTTTATACTCGGGTGAAATGCGATGGCTTGGTCCAAGGGTGTGACAATCTCGGTGAAGGTTCCCATCAACTGGGAGGCTATGACTGAGAGGTCTAGACAAAGGCTTCGTCAGACCGTTGGACGAGATACCAGAGTGATACATGCATTCCTTGGAATAATTGAACAACATGAAGACCAGTTGTTGACAGGTCGTATGAAAAATCGGATTGATGATGGGGAGTTGGACAAACTCACGATGACTGCACTCCAGGTCAAGGCTGGATATAGCCCGAGACCCAGCGTTCCCCATGATTTCAAGGCGCGATTTCCTAGAATATCTCAGAACGAGATGACCGAGTGCCGACAGACCGCGGTCTCATTGTACGAGAGCTATCTCAAGCTCAGAATGAAGAAGGGACTGAAGGCTTCACGTCCTGCATCAATCAAGGGTAGTCGGCGTATACCCAGATGGGTCTTTGCTCAGCGCTTCAGACTCATTGAGAAGCCCACATCAACTACTCGTTGGTGGCTTGACATCAGAAACTCTCTCGACTCTGTACAGGCTGGACGCACATTCCATGACAGATTGGTCATTCCTTTGAAGATGTCTCCTTTCCATCTGAATCAACTCCGACGGGGAAAGGTGAAGGCTGTACAGATCTTCACTGACCGGCTCAGAAAGTGGTGGGTGACGATAGCAGTCAGGGTTCTGATTGATGACTTTCAAGAGAATGACCTTCCTGTAGCAATACTTGGGATAGACCTCGGTATTGAGAAGGCTGCTTGCTCAACTGTCCTCACTCCAGAGAAGACGAGGGAAACAAGATACTTCATCCAGAGAGAGAAGGTCAAAGTCATCAAGAAGTATGATGGACTTGTCGCAGACCTTCAGAGGAAGATGCACCTCCGGAGAGACAACGGATTACCTCATGATAAGATAGCAGCAAGGCTCCGACAGATGAAGAACAAGAGGGAGAATGTGGCCAAGGAATATGACAGAGTCCTTGTTCGACAACTCCTCGATTACATCTCTGAACTGTCCAAGAAATACACCCTCTATGTTGCCATTGGTCGCCTGAAGAATATACGAATGCGTGCTAGAAGAGGAAACTATCAAGGTTCCAGGTACCGGGCTATGATACACTCATGGGCCTTTGCTCGGATAACCGATAGTCTGAAACACGGACTTGCTCAGCTCGGTTGGAAGGTTGAGGGAAAGGACTCGAGGTTCTGTGCAGTTCCTGAGGCATGGACTTCCATCATGTGTTGGAAGTGTGGGAGCAAGGGTAGAAGACCCAAACAGAACTACTTCCACTGTCCATCGTGTGGCCTCAAGCTCAATGCTGACAGAAATGGTAGTATCAATATCGCTGCACGCATGCTCATGCTCACAAAGTCACTGCACTCTGTGAGAGGACTAGGTTTGTGGACTAGAGCTCTGGATAAGACTCGACGTGTGCCACTGAAAGCCCGAAGGAAGAAACCTTCTCAAGGGAAGTCCTTACTCTCCGAAAAGGAACAGACATCAGGTTCCGGAGAGTCCGCGGTTGTTCACCATACTCAAATGAGTCTTCTCAGCTTCAGTGATGAATCTGGGAATGGTGATGATGACCCCGCCGTGGTAAGTACTGTGAAAACTCTTGCTGTCGTTGGGAGTGATGACCCAACATCAGTACAGGAGAAAGAAGCCAGGTCTTCAGGAGGGATCCCATCCCGATGAATGTTGACAATGCTCTTGCTAATTTCACATTCCAATGGAATGTGGGAAGTGGTGACACTGGCAAGAGAGGGGCGGAACACAGAGGTTTCTTACAGTTGTGGTTCACTCACAATCTCAAAAACAGGTCATACACTACAGGGGCTCGGAGCGTAACTAAGTGAGAGAAGGGTTGAACATAGAAGTTTCACTAAGGTGATGTTCACTTACTTTATGGAATAGGTTGCATCAGACCGGACAAATATTTCTCTTAACCAGTAAGATTCTCTACTGCGTGGAGATATCTGTTAAAGGTGTCCAAATTCTCCTTTACATACCAAGATTCTACTATTGATATTGTAGGAGATTGTTGTCCAACTATGACCAGCGGAGATTCATATTGGAAAACCCTCTTCCATTTCTCTTGGATGTTTTTCAACTCATCAAATGTGGGAAGTAGGATCAAGTTGCCTCCAGCTCGAGTGTAGACAGATCCGATCGGGATATCTCTCCATGGAGTTTCAGCCTTGGAGATTATTCCCCAAGTTCCTCTTGTAACGTATCTCTGTTGTCCGTACCAATCTATGAATCGGAGGAATCCATCCTGTGACTCGATATTACTGACAGGTTCACCTGAAAAGTTCAGGGTTTCTTCATGAGTCCAAGTCTTCTTGTTGATTACAGCTATCCCTCTTGTTGGGTCCCTATCAGTCACATAGACGTAAGCATCATCCTGAAACATCTCGCCAGAAACTTTGAGATCAAGAGTTGTGATGTGGCTGAAGTCAGCCTTATTCCATACCATGAATTTCCCATACCCCAAGGAAGCGAATACTGACTCATCATCAAATCCAATCGATTTCGATCTACCACAATCAAGCCGTTCCACGAAAGACTCTGATGACCGACTCCAGACTAGCAGCGAACCATCCTTATCAAAGCCATAACCTAAGTAAATGGAATGCAAATCCACAGCAAGAACAGAAACTTTTGATACACGAAGTTCACCATTTTGCTCTATGTAACCTAGTTCCTCTAGCCCTTCATTACTAATTTTTGTGACCTGCTTACAATCAATCTTGTTCCAGACTGTGACTTGGTTCTTAGCAAAAGCGAATAGATGACTGCTCCTCGAAAGAAAGGATATTGGGGTATTATTGATAATCAGTTCGTGCCTTGCTTTCCAATCTTTCTTCGTGATGAGTTTGACTTTGTAGCCATATCCAATGTAGATAAACTGGTCATCTAGTGACAGCACATCGGTTCTATCGGTAGCCTGTATCTGATGGACAGCATCGCCTGTCTTTGACCAGATGGTCAATTCACCATCCCTCTTACAAGAGTAGATGTACTCCTCATCCATTCCAAAACCAGAAATCCTCTGTTTCACATTTGTTATCCTTAGAATCTCCTCGTGACTGTTAATGTCGAGTACAACGAATGATGAGATACCAAACCCAATGTACATCCGAGATTCATCAACATCAATACTGGTTATATAATCCGTGTCAGATAGCTTCAGAGTTGCTTTATGGTCCAAGTTAGAATCAAAGATCATGACCATACCATTCCTAAATCCGACGAAGAGAATCCCATCTCGAACTGTAAAACAACTCACCTTAGCTGGAAGTTCTCTGAGCACTGAATGTCGTGTGAAATCAGAACGATTGATTACAACGATATAGCTGTAAGAAGCTGCATAGAGAAAGTCACCATCCACGAAAATTGATTGATAGTCACTGTTTCCATCATCAAACTCAATGACCATTGATTCTTTGTTCCATTTACACAGATTGTTCGCATGAGAGTCAAGAGAATAAACAGACCCATCATCAAGTTTCATTGATTGAAAGAATCCGCGAGGCCTTGAGGGAGGTAAAGGTGCTGAGCTTACTAGTTGCAGAGTGGATTTGTCACGTTTCTGAAGAAACTGGTTATAGGTCGTGTACATCCATTTTTCATCAACACAAATCTCTCCATAAGATATGCCCGGCGAAACATCACGTAGGACCTTTTGGGCTGTCCAGTCACTCCTCCTCCAAATTACAAATTCATCCCCATGGCGAGTGTAAATGTGGTCCTCATCAATGTCAAATGAGCTGACAAACCCTGAGTAAAACAGAGTTACTATTGGCTTCAAGGAACTCTTTTCCCATACAATCAGTTCATCCCCAAGCGTAAAAACGAATTGGTCATCATGTTTGATATTTCTGATTACATAGCTATGTCCATCTGTTTTTTCAAGGCAGATGCCTAGCCTTATCCGGTCCATGGAACTCCCACTCTATATACTCTCTATGCTATACTTAGCATAAAAAAAGACAGGGTAACAAAGCTCTCCAGAAAGCATTCGAATTACACTCAGATTGGGAGAAAAAGCTGGATTAAGGGGCATCCTGTGCACCCGACTTCCGATTTTCTATTAAAGTTGTCGGACTGACTTATTCTTTTTCAGACAGATTGATGATTGTTAATTGGGATGAATGGATTATTGAGTAAGTTTATTACTGACCGAAGCCTATAGAAAACCGGCTCACATAGCCAAGCCGTCCCTAGATGATATGCTATTTCTACGTTTTATCGCAAGCCTTTTATGGCTACAGAATTCCCCGTCCTTTGCTCAGGCAGAACTGCTTCCCATTCATGCATGGTCGTTTATTGCACCTACGGGACTTGTTGTAATGCGCGATGATGTCTAGACGTTGGGGCAGGCAACTTAGGGCTCGTGGCGCAGACAGGTAGCGCAGCAGGCTTTTAACCTGAGGAACAAGAGAGTCATCTCTTGCTTCGGGGACTGGCCGCGGGTTCAAATCCCGCCGAGCCCGCCATTGCATGCGGCTCGGGGTAGGACTGTCAGAGTAAAAAGTAAACGGGGCGGCTATTGCAGCTATGTGTGAGCTCGGATTTCTGAGTTCCATGCGTTGGGAAGCGTGTAGATTCGCAGTAGTTCCCCCGTCCTTCACATTAACGATGTGATTACATGGCAACGGGCACACAAGAACGAGATAAGTACTGGCCAGTCATAGAGGCTTTCTTCGATCAGTATGGATTAGTAGGTCAGCATCTCGACTCATATAATCGGTTTATCAGAGAAGAGCTCCAACATGTAGTAGACAGTGTTGGCAAACTTACGCCGAAGATTGAAGGATACATAGTAGAATTGGGCGATATCCATGTCGAAGAACCTTCAATTCGAGAGGCTGATGGTAGTGAACACAGACTCTACCCCAATGAAGCTAGGATTAGAAACCTCACCTATGCAAGTAAGCTACACCTTGACATGACACCTGTCCGAAAGGAGGGTTCAGTGTCAACCCGGCTTGAAACTATGAGGATTTACATTGGGGATCTACCAGTCATGCTCCGGAGTGAGAAATGCCACCTAAACGGTCTGTCAGATGAGGATCTCATAAAACATGGCGAGGATCCCAAGGACCCCGGTGGTTACTTCATAATCAATGGTTCAGAGCGTGTTCTAGTAACACAAGAAGATTTGGCGCCTAATAGAATTCTAATTGAAGAAGCGAGCAAGAGCTCTAGTTACACTCACGTTGCTAAGGTCTTCTCAACATCGCGTGGTTTCAGAGCACCAGTGACAATTGAGCGAAAGCGAACAGGTGAACTAAGAGTATCATTCCCATCAGTGCCCGGTAAGATACCCTTGGCCATTCTTCTGAAAGCTTTGGGCCTTGAATCAGACAGAGATATTGTAGACGTTATCTCAGATGATGATGAAATACGGAACGAACTTATTGTTACTATTGAACAGTCAGCGCCAATCAATGCACCTACTGGTGAAGAGGAAGAATCTACACGCAACAATGCATTAGACTTCATTGGAAAGCGTGTTGCTGTGGGTCAAACAAAGGAATATCGACTCGCTCGAGCAGAAAAAGTACTAGATCGCTATCTTCTCCCACACATTGGTACGGAAGACGATAGTCGTCTACAAAAGGCCTATTATCTTGGTCAGATGGTGGAACGTCTTCTAGAGTTAGTACTTAGCAAGAGATCTCCTGATGACAAGGACCACTACGCTAACAAAAGGCTGAAACTATCCGGAGACCTTCTGATGTCACTCTTCAGAGTAGCACTGTACTCTCTGACTCGTGATATCAAGTATCAGTTGGAACGTACAGCAGTAAGAGGTCGCAAGCCCAATATCCGGACTGCAGTGAGAGCTGATGTAATCACACAGAGACTGAAACACGCACTTGCTACAGGTAACTGGGTCGGAGGCAAGGCTGGAGTATCACAGCTACTTGACCGTACTAACTACATATCCTCATTGTCCCACCTTAGGCGAGTTGTTTCACCACTATCTCGTTCACAACCACACTTCGAGGCACGAGACCTTCATTCAACTCACTGGGGCAAGATATGTCCCAACGAAACCCCTGAAGGACCAAATTGTGGTCTTGTAAAGAACATCGCAATGATGGCCTACATCTCAGTTGGAACCGATGAAGAAGCAGTAGAGCGTGCTCTCCTCAAAGGAAAAGTAGAGCCCATTGAGAAGCTCCGTGGAAAACGAGGCACAAAGTGGGCGGATGTCTTCTTGAACGGTCGACTTGTAGGTGTTCATCCTGCTCCACAAGTCTTGGTAAAGACAATGCGACAAAAACGCCGTGCCGGTGAGATTGATCACCAGACAAACATAGCGTACTATGAAGACACTCACGAAGTCCAAGTCAACTGTGACGCTGGTCGTGTGAGAAGACCAGTCATTGTAGTTGAAACTGGAAAGAGCCAACTTACTGATGAACATCTTCGAATGGTGCTTGAAACTGAGTGGGGTTTCTTAGACCTTCTCCGAAATGGAAATGTAGAGTTCATTGATGCAGAGGAAGAGGAGAACACACTGATTGCAATGTATCCTGACGAGATAGGTCCAAACACAACACACATGGAAATAGTACCTTCCACAATTTTGGGTATCTCTGCAGCCCTTATTCCATTCCCTGAACGAAATCAGTCGCCTCGTAATGTGTACATGGCTGGAATGGCTAAACAATCAGTAGGTGTACCTGCCTCTAACTTTAGGTATAGAGCGGATACACGTTCACACTTCTTCCACTATCCTCAGGTACCACTTGTGAAGACCCGAGCAATGGACTCAATTGGCTATGAGGACCGTCCTGCTGGACAGAACTTCATAGTTGCCATTCTATCTTTTGAAGGCTATAACATTGAAGACGCGCTAATCATGAACAAGGCCTCCATTGAAAGAGGTCTGGGTCGAAGCACATTCGCTCGAGTCTATGAAAGCGAAGAACGGAAGTACCCTGGAGGTCAAGAGGACCGATTCGAGATCCCCGATCGAAGTGTCAGGGGTTACAGAGCCTCAGAGTCATACAGAAACCTTGGTGAGGATGGTATTATCGAAACTGAGGTCGAAGTATTGGGAGGCGATGTGCTCATTGGTAGAACATCTCCACCACGATTCCTCGAAGAATACTCAGAGTTTGAGATTGCCTCTCCAAACCGTCGTGAAACCTCTGTAGCTGTACGCCATGGAGAGGCTGGAGTCGTTGACAGCGTTATACTTACAGAAACCATCGATGGTAACCGCCTAGTAAAAGTAAAGGTCCGAGACCTCAGAATCCCTGAGCTGGGTGACAAATACGCATCCCGTCATGGACAGAAAGGTGTAATCGGATACATTGTACCTCAACAGGACCTTCCATTCACAGAGGATGGAGTGGTTCCAGACCTTTTGGTTAACCCACATGCCATCCCAAGCAGAATGACTATCGGTCAGATATTAGAGATGGTTGCTGGAAAAGCCGCTTGCATGGTAGGCAAGCAACAGGATGCAACACCATTCTGTGGTGTCAGTGAGGAGGAACTCTTTGAAATCCTCAAGAAACATGGTCTGAAGCACAATGGTCGTGAAACCATGTATTCTGGAATCACAGGAGAGAGGCTCAAGGTTGACATCTTCATGGGTGTCATCTTCTATCAGAAACTCCATCATATGGTCGCTGACAAGATTCATGCTCGAGCTAGAGGACCTGTACAGATTCTGACCCGCCAACCTACTGAGGGTCGTGCTCGAGAAGGTGGTCTTAGGTTTGGAGAGATGGAGCGTGACGTACTGATTGGTCATGGTGCTGCAATTCTCCTGAAAGGTCGACTACTGGATGAATCTGACAAGAGCAACATGCTCGTCTGCGAGGACTGTGGTCTGATAGGTGTTTACGACCGTAACAAGGACCAGTATTATTGTCCGATATGCGGAACCAATGCCAAGATTAGCAGTGTGGTCGTATCATATGCTTTCAAACTTCTAATACAAGAGATGATGTCACTCGGCCTGGCTACCAGGCTACGATTGAAGGAGATGATCTAGATGATTTCGGGATTAACCACAAAGAAGATTGATGCAATAGAGTTCGGATTACTATCTCCTGAAGACATCCGTAAGATGTCAGTTGCCCAGATTGTTGTGGCTGACACATATGACGAAGACGGATATCCCATCGATAGTGGTATCATGGACCCAAAACTTGGAGTGATTGACCCTGGTCAACGCTGCAGGACTTGCGGTAACAGAGTTGGTAACTGTCCAGGTCACTTTGGTCATATTGAACTCGCGCGCCCGATCATGCATGAAGGCTATGCGAAGGTCATCCATAAGGTCCTTAGAGCCATCTGCAGAGAGTGTAACAGAATACTCCTTACAGATGAAGAGATTGATCATTATCAGCGGCTCTTCAAGAGATATCCTGAGATTGGCCAAAAGACTGCCACACTCTCTAATGAGATACTCAAAAGAGCAGCAAAAGCTAAAAAATGTCCTCATTGTGAAGAGGAACAACTAAAGCTGAAACTGGAGAAACCAACTTCTATCTACGAGGTCGGTGAAGCAGGGTCCGTCAGACTAACTCCTATTGACATCAGAGCTCGTTTAGAGAACATAATCGATGATGATTACCGCCTTTTAGGAATCAATCCAGAGGCGGCTCGATTAGAATGGTCAATTCTCACTGTGCTTGCAGTTCCCCCAGTCACTGTTCGACCTTCAATTACTCTCGAATCCGGTGTAAGAAGCGAAGACGATCTTAGTCACAAGCTCATAGACATCATTCGAATTAACCAGAGACTGCGTGAGAACTTGGATGCAGGAGCACCCCAACTTATCGTTGAAGACCTTTGGGAGCTGCTTCAATACCATTGCACAACATACTTCGATAACGGTGTCAGTGGTATCCCGCCAGCCAGACATAGATCTGGTCGTGCACTTAGAACTCTGGCCCAGAGACTCAAGGGTAAGGAAGGTCGATTCCGATCCAACCTATCTGGTAAACGTGTTGATTTCTCTGCTCGTACGGTGATATCTCCAGACCCTAACCTGAGCATGAACGAGGTGGGAGTACCTGAACAGATTGCTAAGATTCTCACTATACCACAGAGAGTCACCGAATGGAACATTGAGGAGATGAAAGAACTAGTCATCCGTGGTCCTGACAGACATCCAGGATCTAACTATCTCATACGTTCAGATGGTCGTCGTGTGGACCTTCGATTCGTTAAGGAGCGGTCAGTCATTGCTGACACAATCGAGCCTGGGTTCATTGTAGAGCGCCATCTGAACAATGGCGACATAGTTCTATTCAATCGACAACCATCATTGCACAGAATGTCCATCATGGCACATGAAGTACGCGTGATGCCCTACAGAACCTTCAGATTATCACTCTATGTCTGCCCACCCTACAACGCTGACTTTGACGGAGATGAGATGAACCTTCATGTACCACAGTCTGAGGAGTCGCGTGCAGAAGCACGAGTCTTGATGAGAGTACAAGAACAAATCCTCTCACCACGGTACGGTGGTCCAATCATTGGAGCCCTTCAGGACTATATCTCAGCAGCATTTCTCCTAACACGAAAGTCAAGCCTATACACACTAAACCAAGTGAATCAACTTCTCGCTACAGCGAACTTTGAAGGGGTTCTACCAGATCCTGCAATTATTGCTCCTGTTCCATTATGGACTGGCAAACAAATCTTCAGCATGTTCATTCCAGAAGGAATTAACATTTCATTCAAGGCGAATATCTGTAGGAAGTGCCAGACCTGTAAGAAAGAGGACTGTGAGTTCGACGCCTATGTAGTGGTACGTGATGGCAATCTCCAGTTTGGTGTAGTCGATGAGAAAGCATTTGGCGCAGGTGAACCAGACTCACTATTTCACAGAATCATCAAAGAAAAGGGTCCCACAACAGCACGTGTATTTCTGGACTCAGTAGGACGTCTCCTAGTCAGACTTATCACAGATAGAGGCTTTTCTATGGGTCTGAATGATGTTACTCTACCCAACGCAGCATCTCAACGTATTAAACGAATCCTAAGTGATGCAGATGCGAAGGTAAATCAACTCATTGAAACCTACAAACGTGGTGAGCTGGATCCTAACCCCGGTCAGACACTACTAGAAACCCTTGAACAGAGAATTATGGCCACTCTAGCAGAAGCACGAGACTCAGCTGGTGAGGTTGCCGGTGAACATCTAGGTCTTGAGAACTCTGCGGTCATTATGGCACAGACCGGAGCTCGTGGTTCAAGACTTAACCTTTCACAGATGGCCGCAGTCGTAGGACAGCAGGCTGTTCGAGGTGAGCGTATCAGTAGAGGCTATATTGGTCGCACACTCCCACACTTTGAGAGGGGTGATCTTGGTGCACGCGCAAGGGGATTTGTCACATCGAGTTACAAGAGTGGACTTGACCCAATAGAATACTGGTTCCACGCAGCAGGAGGTCGTGAGGGTCTTGTGGACACTGCTGTAAGAACTTCCACATCAGGATACATGCAGAGACGACTCATGACAGCTCTCCAGGACCTGAAAGTTGAGAGTGACGGTACCGTTAGAACCGCACCTGGTCGGATTGTACAGTTCCGTTTCGGTGATGATGGTGTTGACCCAAGCAAATCAGATCATGGACGCTCTGTCAATATCGACATAGCAATTGAGAAAGTCCTAGGTAAAGGAAGAATGGATTAGTGGAGGTCTAAAAATGTCGAAAGAAAAAACCAAGAAGAAGACTGCTCCAAAGAAGACAACTACTAAGCAAGCAGCAGCCAAGAAGCCCGCGGCCAAAAAGAAACCAGCTGCTGCAAAACCCAAGAAGGAAACTGCAAAGAAACCTGTTACCAAGGATGTTAGCACACCAATTGCCAAACACATGGAGAAACGTTTCTCGAATATTCGAGAAGAACGTAGACTTCCTCCAAGTGTCTTAGAAGAACTACAGACTAAGGTTTCCGGTTTAGAAATCACAAAGAAAGAGTTTGATACTATTTGTGAAAATGTGATAGACTCGTATGAACGATCACTTGTGGAACCTGGTGAAGCTGTAGGTACAGTTGCCGCACAGAGTATAGGAGAACCAGGTACACAGATGACTCTACGTACATTCCACTATGCAGGTGTTGCCGAGCTGAGTGTCACACAAGGTCTTCCTAGGTTGATTGAGATCGTCGATGCTAGAAATAATCCAAGTACACCTACTATGAAAATCCGCATGGTAAAAGAACTATCAGGAGACCGTAACGAGGCGAAAACAATTGCTCGGAATATCGAGATGGTACTAGTTGAGAGTGTTGCAAGTAATGTTTCAATTGACCTTCTCCGTCAGGCTATTGACATTCGTTTCGATCCTGAATTGATGGATGACAAGGGTCTCGAGGTTGAGGCCATTGCAAAAGCCATACAGGATAAAATCAAAGCCAAAGGAGAGGTTGAACCAGGAGAGAATACAATCTTTGTATATCCCGCGAATGAATCCTTAGCTGAACTACAGAAGTTAAGTGAGAAAATCCGCGAAGTGCGTGTCAAAGGGATTAGTGATGTCACACATGTGGTAATTAGAAAGGAATCTGATGGATACGTACTGTACACAGAGGGCTCCAATCTACAGGATGCCCTTGAGATTGAGGGAGTCAACCCTCACAAAATCTACACAAACAACCTCCGTGAGATTTTCCAAGTACTCGGGATTGAAGCCACTAGGAACGCTATCATCCAAGAAGCCATGAATGTACTCAATGAACAAGGTATGGATGTAGACGTGAGACACATCATTCTCGTTGCTGACATGATGACTGCAGATGGAACAATCCGGCAGATTGGAAGACATGGAATATCCGGATCAAAGAACAGCGCTCTCGCACGAGCAGCATTTGAAGTCACAATCAAACATCTACTTGGCGCAGGAATCGCTGGAACGCGTGATCCACTTCGAGGAATCACAGAAAATGTGATTCTTGGTCAGCTTATCCCTCTTGGAACCGGGGGAATTGATCTCCTCATGAACCCTCAGACTACGACCACTAAGAGGAAACGATAAGTCTAACACAAAGGTCACGGCGGAAACATTAAAACAGAAAATCATTTGACGCAACCCAATCGGGTTTGCCCATAAATCACAAACGAGGTCAAACAATGAGCCTGAATCAACCAATAGCAAGTGCAGTAAGTACAGGCGAGTGCAAGATAGGCGCAAGGTCTTCAATCGACGCTATCAAGACTGGTAAAGCTCAACTTGTCGTCGTTGCAGCGAACTGTCCAAGAAATGAATTAGAAGACATAGAGCAATTTGCAAAGCTCGCCGAGATTAAGATCCATACGTTCGAAGGTACTTCATGGGATTTGGGCGAAACTGTAGGCAAACCATTCATGGTTTCCGCCATTGCTGTGATTAAGCCTGGTAACTCAAAGATACTAAAAATGGTCTGAGGCGAGTTAATTGGGCCGAGTCAAGCTCTCTATGGAGGACATGGCGCTAATCGCCAAATTCGAGCAAATCACAGGTGCTGCAGCAATTGATGTCATTCGTGACGATGAAGGTGAGCGAATCATAATTGTGGTTCGTCCTAAACAGCTCGGAAAAGCAATTGGTCGTGGCGGAGTGAATGTGAAGGCCGCTTCAGAGGCTTTTGGTCGCCCTGTTGACGTTGTTGAGATGGCTGAAACAGCCGAGGCTTTTGTTATGAGTGCCCTTGCTCCAGCTAGAGTTGAGAGTGTAAAGATTGTAGAGCATCGTGATGGCACAAAAGTAGCATCTGTGACGGTCAACACTGAGGACCGTGGAATTGCTATTGGTCGAGAGGGTCGAAATGTTGCACGGGCACGCATTCTTGTGCGCCGTCACTTCGATTTGAACAATGTAGTGATTGCCTGAGGCGTTTCAGGACACGTTCTTTTCATAATCGTTCATTGTAAATTGGACGAACTTGAATATCAAGCAGTCCGCCCAGGAACGACACTGGGC
>MEHG01000065.1 GCA_001940705.1 Candidatus Thorarchaeota archaeon AB_25 | reverse complement strand
TTTTCATAACAT
Source organism: Candidatus Thorarchaeota archaeon AB_25 (assembly GCA_001940705.1). Taxonomy (GTDB): domain Archaea; phylum Asgardarchaeota; class Thorarchaeia; order Thorarchaeales; family Thorarchaeaceae; genus SMTZ1-45. The sequence goes on along the minus strand of MEHG01000065.1, from coordinate 13,003 downwards.
CTTCAAATAATGACTGAAATTGGGTTCCCCAGCTTTTAAGGCAGATGTTTTCGAAAATGATTCTATACCATTTCAAGGATGAATCAGTCGTTTCTTCCCACCACCAAGTGATGAGGAAACCAATCAGCTCGATATAAAATATGTTCTCATCCATAAAGAAATTTAATTCATTGTTTTGAACGAATTTCTTCTCCGGTTATGTGGCGCTAACACTATGTTGAAACTATCGAGTATTCAGTAATGAAATCTATGACCCTAGTGTAATCTCGTAGGAGTTCGCGAGTTCGAATCTCGCCCTCCGCACCACCTATTGGTCAATTACCCTCAATCCAGCATATCGTCTTCTGCAGGCTATCAGCCAAATAATCACGGTGAAAAGACACAACAATCCGTTTCCATATACGAAGAACTGTAACCCTCGTGGATGTAGGTTGGTGACTAATGTTGCTCCTAGAAGAATGAGCACAATTTCAGCAATAAGCGCTCCTTTCATCAGAGCACAGAAATTGGTTCTTTCAATACGATAGGGTGAAACCAAATAGAGAACCCCCAGTAAGATCCACATTATCCAAATCCCACTGTGCATAAAGACTAGATAGAATGCCTGATCAAGCAATGATGCTGTAGTAACTACAGTGGCCTCCCCCGGTGGACTAGGAAAGGGGAAGAAGGTTCCTGGACCTCCACTAGACCACATTACTCCTCCTTCAAGACTCCACCCCCACAGGTATGACATTGACCACGCTGAAAATAGAATCCAAATATAATAGATTAGCAGTACAATAGTAGGTGATCGCCGTACCAGTAGACTCTGGGTCAAGGGTTCTCTTACCCAGAAACCTGGTTTCTCTTTAGATTCACTCATTCGTTACATCCCATACTGGAGGTAACAACTCGGACTCATATCACTCTTCGTCTTCTTTTGGAGATCTTAATCCGAGTAATCACTTGAGTTCAAATCTCGCCCTCCGCACCACTTTTTCAGTAACCCTCATTATCCGGTTAGTCCCTCCAATTTTGGGATTATTATGAAGTACATGTTCTTAGCAACTGATGATAATAAGATGCAACTGTACCACTTGCTCTTGAACGCCATCAACTTCCATGAGAGTGGTCATGAGGTCTCAACTGTTCTAGAATGTGCCTCTCCAAAGCTATTGATTGGGATCGATGACGGGAGTATCAAACTCCCAGTCTTTGACAATGCTATGGAGCTCGGAATCATAGACCATGCTTGTAAAGCCTGCACCTCCGCTTTCAAAGCTACTGAGGCTGCAGAGAAGCTTGGAGTTCCACTGAAAGGTGAACTAAATGGACATAGTGATTTGTTGAAGTTCATTGAAGCTGGGTATTCGATTCTCACGTTCTGATAATGCAGACAATTAATGTTATATCTCCACAACGATGAAATCAAACCGAGCCGGGGTCTCCTAGTGGCTATGGAGGTGGTCTCGAATCATCTGCTTTAGCGAGAGAACCGCTGTGTTCGCACGCATGAGTTCAAGTCTCATCCCCGGCGCCACTTCTCATTGCAGTTCATCTAATACCTGCGCCATGACTTTCTTAGCAGTTGCCGCAAGTGTGTCCACAGTCTGTTGTGTTTTCGCGCCAACGTATACCCTAGCTTTTGGTTCAGTTCCTGACACTCTGACAAGCACATAAGAACCATCTTTGTTCTCTATTCGAATTCCATCCACCTCGAGAACCTGCTCCACACCAGTGATCTCAGGGACAAGTAGTTCCTTCACACGTGGTAGGAATGATTGCTTGATCCTATCAGGACAAGGAACAAAATCTCTCAGAATGGGATACTTGGGAATCGTCTTCATTAGTTTTATACAACTGCCGTCACCGAGTTCATCTACTAGTTGCGCAAACCGACCGGCTCCAGTGATGCCATCCATCCACCAACCCAATTCGGTGAATATTGGTTTCCAGGGTTCTGAAGCAAGTATCACATCTTTTCCTTTCTTGGTGGCCAGAAACTCCTGAAGAGACCCTAGTGGCACTCGGACCACGGACCCTCCTGCTGAGTTAACAATCTCATCAATCACGCTGGAGGTGTCAATTGATGTGAGTACTATTCCTCCTTCCTTTCTCTCGACTTCATCCCTTGCAAACACTGCAATCACACGATTCTGATCGATGAATTCGCCCTCTTCATCAATCACGGCTAATCTGTCACCGTCACCATCGTGACACATGGTCACCGCAAAATCAGACTCTGCAGCCATCTTCATTGCATCACCCAAGTTCCTTGGCGATGGCTCAGCAGGCCTACCTGGAAAGTGGCCATCTTGATGAGAGTTCATTGTTGTCACTGAAAATCCAAGATTTCCAAGTAGTTCGGGTGTGTAGTCTGTGGCCGCACCGTTTGCTAAATCGACCAGGACCTTTGTTCCCTTACTTACTCCGCCCCTACTCAACAGGAATTCTTCCACCTTGCATAAATAGTCCATTTTGATGTTTTTCTTAGATATTTGTCCAATTTCATCCCAAGGTGCAACTTTGTACTCCTTGTTGAACACGGAATTCTCCAAGAACTCTTCTTCAGACCTAATGAATTCTCGACCAGACACGAAGAACTTGAATCCATTATCTGTTGGTGGATTGTGGCTGGCTGTTATGATGATAGAGGAAGAAATCTCCTCAATAGTACTATAATAGGCCACAGTAGGCATTGGCGCTATCCCTAAATCTACCACATGAACTCCTGTTGAGAGCAGCCCCCCAACAAGAGCACCTCTCAGCATCTCTCGCGAAGTTCGAGCATCAATACCGACTCCCACAACTCCTTTTCCATCAAGAAATGATCCAAGTGCCCTACCAAGTCCAAGTGCTAGGTCAGGGGTTGATTTCTCAATGATAGACCCTCTGATACCAGATGTACCAAACAATTTCTGAGTCAATTTTCATCCCTCTAGTTTTGCGGTAGGGCTAAGTCGACAATGTCCTTTGCAGCCTCACCCATCCTCAACAGGCTATCTACAACCAAGACTTGGGTCTGTGGCTGTCCATTTGGAGTAGCCACGATATGTTGTCTAAGCTTTCCTGTCTCAGAAATCAGTTCTTTCTCAGAATCTATCACCGACGTCACCTTCTTTGGATTAAACTTGAACAGGTTATTGAAAGCGTCTGAGAACATCTCACTTACTTTTTCCACTATCGGTTCAATCTTCTTCTTTAGAGACGCATCAACTGGTTCCTCAACTATCTGTGCAATATCAACTGCCAAGTCTGCTATTCGTTCGATGTATTGAGCTGCAAGCCGAAAATCAAGAGCCTCAACTGGCGTGATGCTCATCATTTCACTCACTCTGGGGTATTGTACTGCAGATCGTAATTCTCGGACAATCAAGAAGAATAGACGGTCAACCTCCTCATCTCGCTGTACCACTTCATCGGCTATATCCTTAGCACCTTTAAAGTAGGCTGTCAATGAGTCATTAATCATCCTGGACGTGATGAGATGCATTCTACGCATAGCGGTATTCACCGGTAAAGTTGCAGGATCAACCAGACAACGCACCACTATCTGGTGGTCGTCCTCCTCAGTGACTTCAAGCGCTACAAACCGTTTGATTATTCGCTTCAGATCATCTCTCTGATTGTTCTTGATGGGCTCCTTACTTACAATACGAATCTCGTCAAAACCAAGTAGGTATTTACTTGTTATCTCCCACCGCAGATTTTGCTCCATCTGTACACTAGTTGTTCTTCTTTCACCAGCTTTGGGAAGGCGTGGATCTACAATCAGACAACCATCTTCACGTTCCGCAACTACAACAGGGTCTCCCTTACTCAACTTTTGTCTAACTACCCAGTCCTTTGGTAGTATAATCAGAAATGAACTTCCATTTTTCCCACCTGTCTGCTGGAGTTTCCTGATGTTGACCATATTCTTTTCACCTGGTAAAGGAGGGCGTCAATTGAATTCTATGTAGGCGGCTTATTACATTTCCCGCAAGTCATTTTTTACATAAATGCCATTCACGATGGATGATGTTTAAAACGAAAAACTCGTACAAGCCTAGTTGGTGACTTCTTGACATCCTCAACTCGACGCAATATACTCAAGCTGTTAATTGAGTCCGGACTCCAAGTGGCACCTGAAGCACTAGAATACATTCTACATCTAGATACTCCTATTGAAACAGTCAAGTCAGTTCTCATTGCCGACGCGGATGGAAAACACCCCCCCGTACTCTCACGTATCTATGTTGAATCACTTGTAGAAGGAAAGAGATCTGACGAGGCACCTGAGGAGGTTCAAGAAGAGCCGGAACCAGCATCCTCTGAAACACCACAACCACAAACTGTGTTCGATGATGATAGTGGGGCAGAATGGTCGTTCCGAATAGAAAAGAACCCCGACTCCGAACAGGTTGGATCGGAAGGAACAGTAGAGGACTTCTTAGCTCTCTTCAAAGACCGATTCAATCGCATCAAACGGATATACATGAGTCGAATTGATACAGCAAATGCAGTATCACCACAGATTGCTAAACTAAGAAAGGATTCTGCGAGGCAGAGAAAAGCAATGACCAAAGAGGGTATGCGGACATCGCGTCGTACGACCCAGACAGTTCTTGGAATTGTAAAGGACAAGAGGATATCTCAGTCACGAAATGTAATAATTGAGCTAGAGGATGCAGATGATTCAATAATCTGTATTATTCCTGCGACCAGAGAAGGTCTGAAAGGACAACAACTCTCTGAAAAAGCAAACTCGCTACTTTTGGACGAAATCACCTGTATTTCTGGATTTGTTGATGAAAATGCGAGGATGATTGCTGATGATGTAATCTTCCCTGATATTCCAACAGCACGAGAAGTAGGTCGAGCCAAACGAGACGTTTACGCTGTCTTCATCTCAGACACTCATTGCGGTAGCAAAGAGTTCCTAGAAGACGAGTTTGACAATTTCATCAGATGGATGAATGGACGCGATGTTGATGAAGAAGACAAAACCATTGTAAAACAAATCAGGTACCTCTTCATTGCCGGTGATATGGTGGATGGAATCAGTGTTTACCCCACACAGAGATACGACCTGAGAATTGAAAGCATCTATGAACAATATGCGTTTTTTGCTAGCAAGCTAAACAAACTTCCTAATCACATCAAAATTTTCTGTATCCCGGGTAACCACGACGCAAACAGACAAGCTCTTCCTAAACCTCCCATTTCGGAAGAATTCGCTCAACCGCTATACGATCTTGGAAACCGAATCACTATGTTGGGTGATCCGAGCCAAGTGATTGTTGAGGGTGTGAATGTTCTATTGACTCATGGCGACAGTATGGATGACTTGGTGACAAGTATTCCGGGAGCTTCATATACAGAACCTGCAAGACCAATGAAAGAACTTCTCAAGAAACGTCATCTAGTACCTATGTATGGCGGGAAAACCGAACTTGCTCCACTTCACAGAGACTGGATGGTGATTGATACACCTCCTGATGTAGTGCATTTTGGTCACTGTCATCACAATGCTGTTGACAATTATCGCGGCGTACAAATCATCAACTCTGGAACATTTCAGTCCCAGACAGATTTCATGCGTAAACAGGGAGTAGTTCCAACCCCTGGTATTGTCACCCTCTTGAATCTCAGAACTGGGGCACCTGAAGTGAGATTCTTCTATGATATGTCCACATAGTATTCTAGATATGAGCTATTTCAATCAAGAATATCCTGTGCTACCTTGCTAAGACGGGTATCATCATCCAGAATGACGCCAATCTGTTTCTTACTCACAGCCAGCTTAATCTTCTTCGTTCTTCCATAACGACCCTTTGAAATCACTGTAGTATTAATCAGACCCAGCATATCAAGCTCCGAGATTAGATCAGAAACACGTCTTTGAGTCAATGTGTCTATAGAGAGAGATTTTGCTATCTCAGAGTAGATATTATAGCACTCACCAGTGTAAATGTCTCGTTGTCCCTTACTTGCCAAAACGTATACCGCGAACAAAACAGCCTTTGACTGCATTGGAAGGGTCTTCACTGTTTCAGTTATAGTGTCACGTTCAATGACCTTCTGTGCCTCACGTACGTGGTCCTGGGTGACCGCTTCATCACCTCTTCTCTCTGCAAGTTCGCCTGCGGTTCGTAACAAATCAAGTGCTCGACGAGCGTCTCCATGTTCTTGCGCGGCCAGGGCTCCAACCAGGTTGATTACCCCTTCATCACCAATGGCGGTCTTGTTAAATGCTAGTTCTACTCTTTGTTTCAGGATACCTTTTAGCTCTACAGCATTATAGGGTGAGAATATCACTTCTTCTTCTCCAAGAGTTGACAAGACCCTAGGATCAAGCATCTCCTTGAATGTCAAGTCATTACTTATCCCTATAATCGATATTCTACTATTCTCTAATTCTCCGTTCATCCGAGTCAATCCATAGAGAATATCGTTTCCTTGTCCTACATCACGCTTTAACAAACTGTCAACTTCATCAAGTACCACTGTGAGGATATTTGTCTTGGAGTCCAACTTGTTCTTCAGGACCTCACGAATCTCGTCTGTAGGGAGCCCGGTGAAAGGTACTTCGGACCCATCAGGCATGGTTGCATCCACTGCGTCACACAATCGTTTCAGAACTCTGTAGTTGGTTCCAACTATCCTACAGTTCACTAAAGCAGTCAAGGGTGCTACTATTCCACTCTCTTTAGCCTTTTTCACTAACATATCAAGTACATATCTAGCTACCACAGTCTTTCCAGTACCAGTCTTCCCATAACACAGAATATTGGAGGGTGGAGCCCCTCTGAGTGCTGGTCCTAAAATGGATCCTATTCGACTCATTTGGTCGTCCCTATATGGAAGACTCTCTGGCACATAGGTGGGCCTTAGAGCCGTTCTATCTCTGAAAATAGCCTGGCCCTGCAGAAATTTGTCAAACAATTTATCGAGCGGTTTCTCCATCTCGTCATCTACTCCTATCCTAGTCTACCATGAACGACACCTCTAGGAAATAAATACTTCCATTCGAACTTGAGGCAAGTTCCAGTGGATTTCGACTGGAGCCTATGGAGCACATGGAACTGATAAGAGTAGGTATTACTCCGGGTTGTGACACGTACAAATAACATAATTCATCAGTATAGACCTTGGTTCATTCATCAAACAAAAACCAAATCGGTGGAGTTCTTGCGTCTAAGAGATCTTGAAATCACACTTGAATCCATAAAGCGGTTAGATGAACATAGTGTGTCCCTAGAGCAGTATCCGACTCCTGCTCCAATCGTTGCTTCAGTTCTCTATGCTGCACAAATGGAGCACGGAGACATCACAAATAGAACTGTGTGTGATTTGGGCTGTGGTGATGGAATCTTTGCCATCGGAGCAGTACTATTAGGCGCAAGTAAAGTGGTCGGAATTGATGTGCAAAGCAAAGCCTTAAAGGCGTCTCAAATGAACTCACGATTGCTCGGAATAGAAGACACCGTAGACTGGGTTCTGGGGGATGTTTCCTCCTTTCAGCTATGTTGTCCAATAGATACAGTGGTAAGTAATCCCCCGTTCGGAGTGAAAACTCGGGGTGCCGATTTGAGATTCCTAAAAACGGCCATCTCTATTGCTGGTGTGATATACAGCATGCACCTCGCTGGTGACAAGAACAGGGTTTTCCTGAGCAAAGAGATAGAGAAACTAGGTGCCACAGTGACACAGCTTGAAACATTTCAGTTTCCGATTGGTCGACTGTTCGAATACCACAAAAAAGCGAAACACTTGGTGGATGTAGATCTATATCGTATATGTGTCAAAGAGCGTGAATAGAATGGCAGATGTAAAGAGCGGCGATATCGTAGTGCCTGGAGATCAACTCTGCGTCATCGAAGAGTTGATGCCAAGTTTTGGTACATTTGAGAAGGATGGTATTGTTTATGCCGCAGCTCCTGGGCAAGTTGATATGGACCTTAAGGAACGCAACATCAAAGTGCTTTCTCCTGATGGTGGAATGAAACTAGCCCTTCCTGTAAAAGGTGACATAGTAATGGGTAAAGCCACCCTTGTATTTGATCAGCGTGCTGAAGTCAGAATAGCGAGAATCAACGACGAGGATTACCATAGTGGTCTTGTGGGTGAATTGCACATAAGCAATGTAACCCGGAGATATGTGAAAAGCATGCTGGATGTACTCAAACTGAATGACATTGTTCGTGCTGTTGCTCTCAACACACACGAGATTCCAGTAAAGCTAACCCTAGTGGGTCCTGAACTCGGAGTTGTATTTGGAGCATGTACAAGATGTGGCAATGCCCTGACACTCACTACCCATAACAACATGTTCTGTCTTCGATGTGAGAACAGAGAAACCCGCGAAGTGGCCAATGACTATGGACTGAGATTTGGTCTTGAAGCAAGACCTGATTTAGCTCCTCGTAGACGGTCATATGACCGCCGAGATTACGACCGTGATGACCGTAGAGGTCGTGGTGGTGGTAGACGTTTCGATGGTCCACGTGGCAGAGGTGACGATAGACGTGGTGGAAGAGGCGATGATCGCCGTAGAGATGATAGGAGGCGTTAGACGTGAAGCCAAGAACTATTGAATATACCAAATCCGAAATCAAATTTGAGATTGGTGGAGAGGGACATTCATTCCCAAATCTGCTTCGAAAGACTCTCTTGGAAGAGCCCTCAGTGGAGTTTGCTGGATACAGCATCGAACATCCACTACTAGCTAGCCCAATTCTGACACTAAGGACGAAGAGACGTCAGTCTAATGTCGTCCTAAGAGAGGCTCTTGAGAAGATGCTTGCTAGAACCGAAGAGTTCCGAAAGAAGTTCAAACAAGCAGTGTCAGATCACAGTGTTGACTAAACATTGTTTCAGGGTGGCCCTTCACATGTGGGAAACCTTTGTCCAGCATGAATCCATTGAAGAAATCATGAATGACAAAGGACTCGCAAAAGTGGGCGACGGTATAGTAAATCTATGTTATTCTCTAGCAAAATCTAGAGTCCTCGGTCATGCTACTGGTGACAAAGTCAGAGATAGTGTGCTTGCTCGAGCAATACGTGCAACTGAAGTTTACAGACACATCTCCCGCAGAACAGACACTGGGAGAGCAGCAGACGCTTACGAAGCAATTATGGCTTACTTGTGGATGACAGGAAAGATTACAGTCCAAGACACAGTTGACACTCTTGCTCAAACACTACACATAGACTCCAAGACTAACAGAAAGAAAGAAGGAGAGATTGCAGCTCTAGCATTCCAGCATTTCCTAGAACAACACATTGACTCACTGCCATGACTCAAAATGTTCGTTGTCGTAATGCTTAATTGAAATCTACACGCTGCAGCGGAGAAGTGAACATCTCATGGAATTCTGTGACAAATGCGGTGCGATGATGGTTCCAACCACAGAAGATGATGGTAATAAGGTTCTGAAATGTAGAAGCTGTGGACATACTAAAGCCCTCAAAGGAAGACTAACGGTTTCTCAAAACATCGAGAAAACACCACGTGACAAGATAATAGTGGTAGAAGACGATTCTATTCCTATGCCCGTGACAAAAGCTTCATGCCCAAAATGTGGTAACAATGATGCCTACTACTGGACAGTCCAGACAAGAAGAGGAGATGAGGGGGCAACAGAATTCTACAGATGTACTAAATGCAAGCACACTTGGCGTAACTATGGTGGCTAGAATAAGCAATCCGGAAGAGTAGGACTGACAAATTTATAGCCCTCGAGATGCTGCACCTTAAGTGACCTATTGTTCAATCCCTCCTATCAGACTGAATGGTGTAACCAAATTGACCGAAGAGAAGAGCTTTCCCCATCGGAAACCATCGAAACTTACCACAATAAGAGACCTGTCTGCTGATACAAGTGGTCCCGTCAGGATAATGGGCATCGTTGTCGATGCTAGTCCAGGGATCGCAGTTGTCCAAGACATATACGATGAAGATGTTAAGAATGCAGGGAAAATCCAAGTCAGCGTTGAAGAGCCCCTCGAGCTGAGTAAGAAGTACTTGTTCATAGGAGAGGTGACAGAGAAGACAACTGACGATGGGAAAGAACTGAGACTGAATGCATCAATTGCCCATGATATCGATACTTTAGATATAACAATCTATAAGGAAGTCCAAGATATGGAGGGAAAAGTGACTAGAACAATGAGTGGATGAGGGATGAACCAAGATGTTTCATGCAACTCTTGATAGTAGCAAGACATGGAAGCAAATTGTCGATGCATTAGCAACACTACTCACAGAAGCACACTTCTTAATCAAGAACGATGGGATCACACTGGTTCAATACGACTCATCGAGAGCTGCTATGGTCGACCTATTTCTTCCTTCAGGTATATTTCAAGAATATAACTGCAAAGGCGAACATGAGATGAGCCTAGGATTAGACGAGCTCGTCAAAGTGAGCAAACGAATGGCTGGTGATGATAGATTAGAATTTGATCTTGACCAATCACAGAATCGTTTTGAAATCAAGATGATTGGTCAGGCAGAACGGACATTCAAAATCCAGTTGCTCACTCCACCAGAAGAGAGAACCCAGACGATAAGTCCAACATTCGAAATTAGAGCTGAAATGTTCTCCGACGCATTCAAACAGGTGGTAAAAGATATCGGTGTTGTTTCTAATCACATAAAGATAACAGCAACAAAGGATTCACTAGGTTTTGGAGGAGTGGGTGATGTTGGTGAGGCTGAGGTGTCATTGAAACTTGGAGATGACTCTCTTCTTCATGATTTAGAAGTGAAACAAGACGCCACCTCGATGTACGCCCTTAGCTATCTTACAGAAATTGCCAAAGCAATCTCAAGTGATAGTCTGACGCTCAGAATGACCGGAAATAAACCTGTGCTGCTCGAATTCCCAATTGCAGAGGGTGGGATGATTCGGTTCTTACTTGCTCCACGCATAGAGAGAAGATAACAACAGACCTGTCTATCTTACCTATAAAGGGAACACTAAATCCACCGAGAAGTACACTTTAAATGCGGAACCCATTTTGAGAATCTAGTTCAAAGATAAGGAGCGGTACTGACCACTTAGATGATACTACATCATCTCAACCTACAAAGGTCAGTTCGCGTATCAATAGATGATTGGAGATAATGGTATGTTTCACGCGACTCTCGACAGCACCAAGACATGGAAACAGATTGTAGACGCTCTAGCAACTCTGCTCACAGAAGCGCATTTCCGTGTGACCGAATCAGGAATATCGCTACGCCAGCTTGATTCATCAAAGGCTGCAATGGTTGATTTGGCCCTTCCTTCTGGAATTTTCCAAGAGTATTCATGCAAGGGTGAACATGACATCTGTTTGGGTATTGATGAGCTCGCCAAGGTGAGCAAACGGATGACAGGAGATGAGCATCTTGAGTTCAATCTTGATGAGTCTGAAAACCGTTTTGAGATTAGAATGGTAGGACAGGCGAATAGAGTGTTCAAACTACAACGTCTAACACCACCAGATGATCAGACAAAGAAACCTGGGATTCAATTCGATGTAAAGGCCGAATTACTGGCTGACACGTTCAAACAAGCAATCAAAGATATTGGGGTCGTATCTAGTCACGTAAAAATCACTGCAGAACCAGAACAGCTCTCTTTCGCTGGTGAGGGTGATACTGGTGAGGCTAACGTCGCATTGACAACCAAGGGTGATGCACCAGCACTTTTCCAGCTAGAAGTATCAGGCAAATCGATGTCGATGTACGCGTTGAACTACCTCACAGAAATCGCCAAGGCAATCTCAAGCGACAGCATAATGCTTCAATTCACTTCCAACAAGCCAATGATGTTGGAGTTTGCAATAGCAGAGGCTGGAAGTATAAGCTTCGTTCTTGCACCACGTGTAGAACGCAGATAGAAAAGCAAAAGTTCCCGTACGCATTGGTACCAATTGATGGAGTTCTAGTGCATGCCGAATCAGAATCAAGGTTTCACAAGCACGGTATTGAAACTGCGATTCATGTTCCATGAATATTACAAATCAAACCCTGACTCCATTGATGTTCCGGAAAAGGTGCATAACAGAGAGTTTGGCATTCAAAGTTGGGAATACAACTGGTTTTGTCCTAAGAGGAAGGGCCGCGACGAATCTGGTCGTGACACGACAACCGGGTGTGGACAATCGGGAACATCCTTCTCAAACGTCAAAGAATGTCCAAAATGTGGATCTAGTGATATCCAGACAACAACCTGGAGGAGACATGTTGGATATCTGAACCGTGATGAGCTGGTACGGGATCTAGCATCTGTTGCACCTCATAGTGTCTACCATTCAGCTGCTTTTTACAAGATTCCAGTTGCTCGCCATATGAATGAGAAAGAATGGTTTGGAGCTGAACTTGTCTTTGATATTGATGCAGATCATTTAGACTTGCCTTGCGCTAAGGATCATGATGCATGGCGTTGTAATGCTGAGGGATGTCATAAAACGGGAACCGGCACTCATCCTGAGAACTGCCCAGACTGTAGTGGCAAGAGTTTCAGTACAAGGAAATGGGTATGCGAGAAATGTTTGGATGAAGCGAAGAAACATACTGTGAAGCTCTATGATGAATTCATTGTGAATGATTTCGGGGTTAATCCTGAATCTATCCAGCTCAATTATAGTGGTCATAGAGGGTACCATGTTCGTGTTCGCGATCCAAAAGTCTACTCACTTGACTCGAGTGGTCGCATTCAGATTGTGCACTATATCATGGGTCTTGGTCTTAATACTGAGAAAGTAATTGTCACACAAGGTAGAGTTAATCGAGTTCCAGACCGGATTTTTCCTGGTTGGGCTGGTAAGATGGCTGATGCCATTGTCGAGTTTGTGCGAAACATAGATGCATACAATGGAACTGAGAGATGGGTCAAACCCCTTAGAAAGGGAAAGGTTGCTGCCCTAGATGGACTACAAAGAAACCCTCCGATTCTAAACAAAGAAGCAAAGGATATTGGACTGAAGTCATGGCAGGAAATCGCAGAAAAAGCAGCAGAGTTCTATGGCGGTGAGATTGACCG
>MEHG01000064.1 GCA_001940705.1 Candidatus Thorarchaeota archaeon AB_25 | reverse complement strand
ACTCTGACACATCAATACGCATTCGAAGGAAATGCTACTACTCCTGCACTAAGAGATCAACAAGTTGCCATGCTTGATATAGAAATAGGCGATTGGGTGATCAAAGGAGAACAGATTGGCAGATTTCTCACACCTGTCGAGTTGGATCACGTTCACTTCGCTGTTTATATCAATGACGCTATCTGCCCAAGACTCCTGATGGGTCAAGATGATTACAATGAGATTATGAGTTTAATCGAATTCTTTCATCCTGGTGAAGGGTGGCAGCTTTGTTATCATTAGGTGATTGAGTAGAGCGCGTAATGTCATTATAGTGCTTCAGGAACAACTTTCCTGATAAGATCTAGAGACTCCCTCGCTTCATCCTTGGTCAGTTCGAATATGATTGGTCCGTCGAACTTGTCTTTGACGAGTTCTTCAAGAAACTCCCGAAGAACCGCATCGCCCATTATTCCATGACCAAGAGCGATATGGTCCTCACGAGCAACTGCACCTTCATACTCCTTGTAAGTGGCATCCTGGAGATGGATTTCCGTGATTCTATCTTTGTGGGAATTATAGAAGTCCATGACTGACTCAGTGCCTGACATTCGCGACAATAAATGCGCAGTGTCAAAGCAGATGCTCGTGTCTAAGTCGTTAATCACATCCCTCATGATATCAAACGGAAACTCTACATTCTCTATTGCTAATTCTCGAGGATTGATCTCTGTCCTACTGATAATGTCCTCAACACTGGCTGCAGCGAACCCTGCAAGTAATGTGCTAATCAATCGAACTAGGTTGGCATCATAGTTCAAACTTGAAAAATCAGAAGCCAAGTCGCCTGTTGCATGTAGGACATACGCTTCTGGTTCAAGCGATTTGGTAAGTTCAATAGTGTCTATTATGCTGTCAACGCTACCCATTCTCACATGTTCATTGAAAGTAGCTAGTTCTATTGACCAAAAGGGAAGATGCACAGTGTAGGAGTGACCTAGCTCATCCTTCAAGTGTACTAAACGACTGACTGTGTCTGGCGTGAATGAGCCTGGGATGATATGTTTTACATCCATTGAAAGCTCTAGGACTGAATAATCAACAGAAACAGTATCTCGAATTATTTCAGTAACATCCAATCGCGAGAAATCAGGAATACCGTCTGCCACCACTTGTTGAGCTACTTCTTGGAATTCCAAAGCTGTGATACCAAACCTAAGAGGCATGATTAGGGCATCTCCATTTTGCATTGGTACGTGTCCTCCCGATAAACTGTACCATCAGATGAAACACATATACGGCGGGGAGTATTCAGAGATTTGGTGAAGATATGGGAATCACAATACGATACTTAGCACACGCAAGTTTCCAGATCAAGACTGCAGATCAGAATATCTACATTGATCCGTCAACAAAAGGAACAGGTCTAAAGAATGACCATTTCCAACCAGCAGACCTTATTCTTGTGACTCATGGCCATGAAGACCATTGTGACAAGAAACTGTTGAAGAAAATACGCAAATTAGGTAGTGCAATAATTGCTCCTGAGAATCTAAAGAAAGAGCTCAAGGGAATGGTAGTGTGGGACTTGAGTCCAGGACAATTCATGAAGATGGTGACTAGTGAAGGTACAATCTGGGCAACAGAAGCATATAATGTGAAACGGTTTCGATCTCCAGGAAATCCATTTCATCCTAAGGGATTCGGTGTAGGTTTTATCGTGAAGATTGAGGAAAAGAAGATCTACCACGCAGGGGACACCGATTTGATTCCAGAGATGGAATACATGGTTGACGCTGATATTGACGTGGCGCTTCTTCCAGCTGGAGACACGTATACCATGGATGTTAATGAGGCTGCAGAGGCCGCGTTAATCATCAAACCAAAGATTGCTATCCCGATGCACCTGAAAGGAGCAGACCCAGCAATATTCAAGGAAAAAGTAGAGTCCCAATCTGACATCAAAGTTGTCATACTTGGTGAAGGAGAAGAGTACACTTTAGAATAAGATAGTTAGAAGAACAGGTAGTCAAGCTACCTGTTTTTCCAATCTTGTGTTTATCTACATCTTTTGAAGGACGTGAGCTTCAATGACAGGGTCTACTTCAAGGACTTCAACCTTGATCATCTTGTCACCCTGACGAATGCTCTTTACAACATCCATACCTTCGATGGTCTGTCCGAATACGGTATGACCACCATCAAGGTGTTTGGTCTTTTCTCTGGTCAATACAATGAAGAACTGACTGCCTCCAGTATCTTTACCAGCGTGGGCCATTGAGAAAGAACCAGGTTCGTGTTTCTGTCTCGACCCCTTGGTTTCACAGGGTATTCTATAGCCAGGACCTCCTGTGCCTGTCCCTTGAGGACAGCCACCTTGGATTACGAAGTCAGGAAGTACTCTGTGAAAGGTCAGACCATCGTAGTATCCACTCTGTGCGAGTGTCACAAAATTCTTGACCGTGTTGATTGCGTCATCATTCCAGAATTCTCCAATGATATCGCCCTTGTTAGTTTGTATCTTGATCTTTGTTGGCAAAATTCAATCGCCTCTGTTTTTCGCTTCTCTGAACCTTCTTAGCAGTTCCGGAATGTGCGATATTCACTGTGTCGATGCCTATCTGCTTATTAGCGATTCCGAGGTTTTTTGTATGAGCAAATGACTGTCAAAAAAGAGTACACTGAAGGCAGGACAACATTCCTGAGCGCAGATGTGGACCATTATAGTGGAGATAAGAAACAGCCAACTACTAGCTTGCCAGTATTCTACAACCCACGAATGCAACTCAACAGAGACCTCTCAGTACTCTTTCTGACCGCATATATGGAGAAGTACGCCGTTGAGATGGTGTGTGAACCACTGACAGGTTCTGGAGTAAGAGCGCTAAGATATCTCAATGAGTGTCCGGGTGATTTCTATGCAAAAATGTGCGATGCAAATCCACTAGCTGTGGAAACAGCACAACGGAATGTCGAAACTCTTGGATTTGGAGATCGAGCAGAGGTGATTCATGGCGATGCCAAATTGTTGCTGATGACGGAATCCAGAGGGAAAAGGTTTGATTTTGTGGATATCGACCCATTTGGTACGCCAGCTCCATACCTCTCCGCAGCAATACAATCTATCAGTCCTAAGGGAGGCTTGCTTGCAGTGACTGCAACAGATATGCCTGTACTCTGTGGGGTCTATCCGAAGGTCTCATTGCGCAGATACGGGGGTTTCTCTGCTAGAACCCCATTCACACATGAGATTGCAATTCGACTTCTCAATGGATTCATCTACAGTGTTGCAGGTTCTAACGATTGTTCGATGGAACCTCTAGCAGTACTGAGTACGGACCATTACATTAGGACCTGGGTCAGGATTGAAGCAAATCGAACAGAGGCAAACCGTCAAGCTGGTGAGTTGGGCATCATCCGATACTGTTTGGGTTGTATGCATTCAGACATTTTACCACTCTCTCCCAAAGTTCAGAGTGTAGATTTTGACCATAAAATGGAGGGATGTACAGGACCTATACGTGTGGCTGGACCTCTATGGATTGGAGATTTGTTCAAGGAATCATATCTCAATGATACCATCAAAATACTGGAAAGTGGTGATACAGAAGACTACCATCGCAAGGCTCTGGATGTTCTTGAGAAGATGGTGGAAGAGTCTGTTCTCACCAACAGACCATACATCGACATTCATGCTCTGTGTGACCTTCACAATCTGGCACCACCCAAAAACCAAATCATTATTGACAAGCTAAAAGAACAAGGATTTGCAGTTACAAGAACTCATTTCAAACCCACAGCAATCAGGACAGACGCCACTGTGGAAAAAGTGACTAAAATAATAGCAGAACATAATGCGAGGTGATAATGCGATGGGACGACCAAGAGGTGGAGAGAAACAGAGAAAGAAAGAGCATTATTATCAAGCAGCAAAAAGGCATGGTTATAGGAGCAGATCTGCATACAAACTGAGACAGATTGCAAAGGATCAGAAACTCCTTCAAGGAGTTGACCGAGTTGTTGAACTCTGTAGTAGTCCAGGTGGATGGACTCAGGTCTTAAAGGAGATTGATAGTAGCCTGCAGATAGTGGCAGTTGATTTGACCACGATGCCTCCACTAGAAGGAGTCAAGTTCATCGAAGGGGATATCCTTGATGAGAAAATAATCGAGAGAATCGAAACTCTAACAGGTGGCACCGTTGATCTGGTTCTCTCAGACTGTTCCCCCAAAGTGACAGGACAGTGGGATTTGGATGTAGTACGACAGTTATCCCTCGTGGAGGGAACAATCAGTATTGCACACAGATTGCTCTCTAACAAAGGAAAGGTCCTGACAAAAGTGTTTCAGGGTCCAGGATTTCCCGAGTTCCTTAAGTCAGTTAGAAAGAAATTCAACTCTGTGAAACTAATCAAACCTGATGCATCACGAAAAACCAGTGCTGAGATGTATCTTCTTGCCATAGGACCTCGTGGAAGAAGTCCACACAGCGTGTCTTAGCTGATAGCAGCACCTAGGTCAGCGCCTAACCATTCCTCAAGCTCTTTACATGTGACAGGAGACTCTGGTTGTCTGATTCCGCATCTGCCGATCTTCAGGCAATGGAAACACGGGCAACCGTTCATATCGGATAGAGCGCTGGGTTCAGCATCGTCAACGACTGGAGTTTTGATCATGTACCTTTCTTTTTCGAGTTCTTGTTTCTGCATTATTCGTCCCTCAGACATCAATGTTGTAATCGTTTTCGTTATCTTTTGAGAGTCGATACCCAGCCTATCCGCCAGTTCCCCGATGAGTAGACCATTCTCGCCTGCATCGCGCAGAGCGTTCAGAATCTGATCGCTATCATCGTTCATTGGAATGACCTTGAATAGGCACGTGGCAACATCAAACGAAGTACGCGAGATGATATTTAACTATCGGAAGCTGCTAGCCATAATCGGCAAATGTCGTATTGATTCAGACATGGATGTACATTTCTGTACATCATTTTTTCTTGAGATAGAGCATCTGACCGACCAATTTTGACGTGTCAAAATCTCGTCTTGGGCGTATTGCAACATATGGTTCCTTCACCGGTCCAAAGACATCTATGATTACACCAACCTCCTGAGCCTTCTTATCCAAGACAATAGATCTGGATCCGACCGGGGGTGTTTTGTCAGTGCGTAGGATAACCGATCCTCGTTTTGAAATATGGAGAACCTTACCTAACCGTCTCAATATATCACACTCTGGCAAAGAGCTACTTTCGCCGTTTCTTCTTACCTTTCTTCTTTTCAGCAGCCAATCGAGCTGACTCTCGTTGAGCTACAGCTCTCCGAACACCCTTGGCAAGCATGAGTAGTACTCTTTTCTTCTTATGATTCTCAGGGTTTGCGATAACTAGGTAGCCATTCTTATCAGAAAAACCTCGAGGATACTGCTTGTCTGGTTCGCTCTCAAACTCAAAACCTGATGATTCGGCAGCCATTTGTAGAATCTTTAGGGTCACATTTGTTGCAGCCAAATTGTTGGGTATTCTACGACCCTGTGCTCTTGAGAAGTCTTTCTCGAAGTATGCAGGCCAAACTACAAGCATTCCATCACGTTTTCTCATTTCTCATTTCTTCCAAGTTCTGTTCACTCATTTCAGTTTTGAAGTTCTTTTTTACTTTCGCATCTGAGGAAAATGTGTTTGATGCCTATGTGTAGAAGGATGAACTTGATAAGTCAGTAAGCTAGCCAGATGGCAACGGAACAAGAGGATGATCAATAACTTGACCAGAAAGAGCAAGGATGTCTACTTTGCAGAAATCGCAGATTTGGTGTCTTCACGAAGCACCTGCATGAGAAACCAAGTAGGTGCAGTCATCGTTATGGACTCACAAATTCTAAGCACGGGGTACAATGGTGCGCCTAAGAACCTGCCACACTGTGAAGATGTGGGGTGCATTCGTGAGGAGCTTGGTGTCAAACCAGGAGAACGTCATGAATTATGCCGAGGATTGCATGCTGAACAGAACGCCATCATTCAGGCGGCGTTTCATGGAGTAAGTGTTAATGGCGCCAAAATCTTCTGTACAACTCGGCCTTGTAGCATCTGTACCAAGATGCTCATCAATGCAGGCATTCATGAGATCATCTACATAGAGGAGTATGACGACGAACTTGCAGCACAGCTTGTGAAAGAAGCAGACCTGACCCTTCGTCGTGTTGAAATACCTAGAAAATATGGTAAAAACTCAACATAGTCACTACCAAAGAGCCCTCATCTGGAAAGGTTAAAGAACAACATTGTTTCGTTCCAGCTTGAGTGGGTGTCCACGTATGGGTGAACTAGAGAATCTGATTAGTATTCATGACTTGGATAGAAAGACGATAGATCACATTCTTGATACTGCAGCTAAGATGGAAACATTCGCAGTGAAGAGGAGTAAGGATTTAGACGGAAAAATCATGGCAGTCTTGTTCTTTGAACCCTCTACACGCACACGCCTTTCTTTTGAGAGCGCGATGCTTAGACTTGGTGGGGGTGTCCTTGGTTTTGCAGAAGCAGGAGTATCAAGTGCTGGAGGAAAAGGTGAAACTCTTGCAGACACAATTAGAACTGTGGAGAGGTATGCGGATATTATTGTCATTCGACACCCATTGGATGGTTCAGCAAGGGTGGCAGCTGAGTTTTCCAGTATTCCCGTAATCAATGCGGGAAGTGGATCTGAGGAACATCCGACCCAGGCTCTGCTTGATCTGTATTCCATCCAGAAGATAAAGGGGAAGATAGACGGTCTCTCCATCTCACTCTGTGGGGACCTGAAGTACGGACGAACAGTCCACTCCTTGGGAATGGGTCTCAGTCACTATGATGTTAAAATCAAGCTCGCTGCACCCCAGACACTCCGGATGAAACCAGCAATCATTGAACAGATGAAAAAGTCTGGAGCTGATGTTGTAGAGGTTGAGAGTTTAGAAGAGGCTGTGAAGGACGTTGATGTAATTTACACCACTCGTATTCAAAAAGAACGGTTTCCTGATGTTCGGGAGTACGATAAGGTGAAAGACAGATTCCGAATCACCTCTGATGATTTAGATTTGATGCAGGAAGATGCAATCATTCTACATCCACTTCCCAGAGTAGATGAACTTGACTCTGCCATCGATAATACACCACATGCCAAGTACTTCGACCAAGTATACAACGGAGTAATCCTGCGGATGGCTGTACTGAAACTGATTCTTGATTAGGTTGGTTCTATCCCACGGAGCTCACGTGTCAGTGTTTCAATGGATCCCACCTTACTCACAGCCAGAGGGATTCGCATCTGTTCAGAAAGCTCCAGAGCAAGTCGATCCACTTCTCCAACTCCGTGAAGAACAACAAGGGATGGTTTGAACTCTTGCGATTTGATGGCAATCATTGGGGCTCGACCTGTGCTGACGTTGGTGAATATCAGACACCTCTCAGTAGTCGCCCCGAAGAGTTTCAGGAATGCATCACTGTTCAGCTCCTTCACTGCTCGTTCCACGTCAACCAGTGTATAGCCATAAATTTCTCGGTCTACAAGTTTCTCGCCTGTCTTAATTGTACATTTTAAGCGCTTACAGAACTCTTTCGCGGTCATTGGTGAGGAAAAGTCACTCATTGCTAGCACTATGTTGAGATCAACAAGACTGACGTCCATAAGACGAACAAACGCTGCCACAACCTGACCACCATTTCGTTCATCCAATGTCAAGAGAGCCATGACAAAGCGTCGTATTGTGGAAGTGCCCGGAGATTTTCTTCTTCCAGACTCGTAGTCACTGATCACGCTTGGACTGATACCCAGATATTCTGCGAGAACTATCTGAGGCAGTCTGAAACGCTCCCTCCAAATTTTCATAGTCTGTCCTGGGTGATCTGATAATGCAATCTCCCCAGCAATACGTCGAGCAAGACGCTCACGGACAGATGATTGATACGTCATTAAACGAATTTCGAGGCGGTTTGAACATAAGGATTTCGACTATTGACGAAGTAATGACTGGAAGAATAAGTGGTGGGCCGGGGGAGATTCGAACTCCCGATCCCCTGGAGTCTTGCAAGCGAACATGGGTTCGCAAGACCCAAACCAGGAATCATAGCCAAGCTAGACCACCGACCCGTGCTAGAACGGCAGTCCTCAGACTGTGGTTATAAGAATAACGGAGCGGTTCAGAAATGTCAGTCATGAATAAGGTCTTAACTGCTGGTGAATAATTCGATTGTGAGTACGATGAGTCTACTTGGCCCAGATGATTTCGACTTGGACAAAAAAGGTCGGAAGAAGAAGCTGGCAAAGGATCTGTCCCCGTCAGTAGCGAAAGAGATTGAAAAATGGCTAGACAGGGAAGATGACCCTGAGGCTTTCAGAAGAGTATCAGAGCTTGTAGGCCCAGAAGAGGCTGCTCGTTTGTTTGATAAGCGACGTAGGCATGGTAGAAGACTTAGACCTGGAGACCCTCTACTCGAAGATTGATGAAGGGACAACATTGACTGCAGAAACACACGAGATTGATGAACAGATAAAACAAGGCAACATTAGAACAGCACTGGCTTTCATTCGCACTATTGATGCGGAAAAAAGGACTCATCTTGCGGAACTTCGTACGGGAATAGGTATTCTGACAATACCAATGTCTCTGTTGGCTATCCTGATTGCCACATCGAATTATTACTCAGTCAACCAGGTTTTAGGATACATAGTAGGTCTCATCATAGGTATAGTTCTGTTATTCTTGATTGGTGGACATCTTGTCTTCTACTCACTTAGAAAGATACGTAGAGATGACCGTCTTCGATTGCAATGCGATGACCTCTCATATCTGGTGGCGGAATTTAATAATCACAATCACGATTAGAAAGAGTGGAGCCCCAGGCGAGATTTGATTTCTAGTCTAGTCATCATCCCAATCAGAGAGGTTGGTTACCGGGCTGGTTCGGATATGGTCTATCGCGGCTTTATAGAGAAGCGCAACTATGATGATCATTAGGTAGTATCCAAATATGACAAGGCTCACACAACTAGCAACACCAATGCCAGTGATCGTTTTTTCAGCCCAAGATTTCTGCAGCCACACTGCCAGACTTGCAGATAAAGTGAGAGACCCCAATACTATCATGACTGTTCCAGCTATCGTATGAAATGGAAACATTATTGGATAGGACAAATAACCAAGATCGATGTGAAAGAACCAATAACCAAGGTACATGTGGAATGCTCCTCCAAGAACCATTAAGATTGTAGCATTTCGAATTTCTGGCGATCTCTCAACATGATTCAGAGTGATTCCCTCAAATTACTGATTTCATTATCTTATGTCTGCGAAACTTGATAGATTTTGTTACGAATGGGGATTAGAAAAAGTGGAGCCCCAGGCGGGATTCGAACCCGCGGCCTCCTCCTTACCAAGGAGGCGATCTAACCGGTCTGAGCTACTGGGGCCTCCGTACGACAACCAAAGGCTGTCACTTCGCATTCCGCATGAAAATCGGTGATAAAGATTTCTACAGGGTTCTTCATAATGGGAAAGCGAAGAAGTGATAATCATAAGAGTCTCTTGGAATAGTGGAGGTTGGAGCATTTGGACTATACTGAAAATCAGGATTCCAAGAAAGCTCTCGCAATACGAGTATATGGTGTATCGGGTGGGACTCTCAAGAGTGAAATAGAAACCATCACAGGTGTAAATCCTGGTAAGAATGCCGTATATACTGAAGAAACAGGACGTGTTGCAGTAGGATCAGAGTTGTTTGGCACTGGTGGAGGCGGCGGAGGCGGTGATTGTTACGTTGGAGGATGTGATGGCGGTGGTGGTGGAGAGGGTGCTATTGTCTGTCTCATCATAATTGTAGCAATAATGGCGGCATTCACTATTGTATGGGCAGTCGTAATGATTGCTTTCTCAATCATGACCCTTGGCGGATTCTTAAAGAAACGATTTCGAACGCTTTTCGTAATTGAGAAAGAAAACAAAGAGTTCATTGGAAAGCTTGCAGTGATTACCGTACAGAAACGAGGTGTTCTGGAATACCCTCTTGGACATCGAGAATATGACGATTGGATGGTTCAAACATTTGGGAAATTCTATAGACTGAAGCTTCTACGACAGGCAAGCATCCTGTTTGGTTTTTGTTGGGGATTCATTGAAGTCGCAGTCAAGCTAAATCAGATTCTTCTCGACCCATCTGACTATAACCTATGGCCACTACGATATGTCATGATTGCAATCTTTCTTCCTCTTCTACTTTACAGTCCCATCATGGAGCTGCAGTTCAGAGGAGCCTTTCATACTGGAAATGAGATGATTATGAGACTGGTCAATGAATATCCTTCTTTCTCACCAAATCAACCCATGATGTTTTCAGAAACTCCAATTGAAGTCGGAAAGGTCATGGCAAGTGAAACTAAGGATTATGACTACGAGAACAAATCATGAAGTTTGATCTGGTATTCTCCAAGTTTCCCTCCGTAGTTACCAGCAGTCATCTTCGTGATACCAGGATGTTTACAGACCTCTTCTATAGCTACCTTCATGGCATTTGCAACTGCAGACTCAGTCAGCCCGTTGATGACAATCTCTTGTACAAACTCACTACCTTTTGGAATGAATGTGTTGGGGACCAAAGCGCGGAGAGTTGGACAAAACTTCTCATTTGTAGATGCAAATAGAACCTTGTACTTTGATGACGGTTTGGAACCGGATCCTACAAGCCCTCCAGGGAATGGTGTATAGGCGCCTTCTACCTGTTCGATAGCCTTCACAGCCGCCATTCCACTGTTCATACCACTTTCAACATCCTCACAGCAGTAGATAATGTTGCCACCAGCGACTCCCTTCACACGTCCAAACAAATTTTGCATCACACAGGTGCCACTCATTCGTGGAATGAGCCAAAGGACCCTTCCGTCAATTGGTCCTTTCTTCGTTTGAAAACCATCACCAAACATAGCAATCTTCTTACCAATCTCGTACAGATCTTTTGGTTTTGGAGTGTCATCAAAAGCAGATGCTGTCGGGCTTGTCAGGACACATTGTCCAAGTCTGGCAAGAAGCTGTGGTTCTAGTTTCTTCTTTGATCCCACAGCAAAGACTACTCGTACTCCGGGGCGGCCATCAGGCGTTTCATCAGGTGACATGATGTATTCGATTCCAGCTTCAGCAGGGGCCATAATCACAGAGGTTCCGAAACCGGTAGCCTCTGTGGCAGTAATCCGTGCCCATTCTTCACTGTAAGCTGTGATTATTGTACGATTCATGTGCATACCAAAGGCTTCAGCAAAGGTGTCTTCGATTGGAACTCCATTTATCTCCATTTCACTCCACCAGCTTGGTAAAAATCCAAGACAATGGCACCTTTTCTCTTTTCCGTCAGACTTGAGAACTGCAAAAGGTTTTATCAGGTGGATTAACTTCACAGAAATTCTAAGGTGGTTGGGCACATGACAGTGATTTTGTCACTAAAAGAGGCTCCCGATATTCCTATTGAGGCGGACACTATAACACCCTCCCATTTTGCTGGAAAGGGTGTAAAGGAGATTGAGAAAATCCCTATACAACAGGGAAATGAAGTCCTTAAACTCAAAGACTTCTTTGACATCAGTGGAGAAAGTGCTCCGACTCCAGATGAAACCGAAATTCTGGTCAAGGGTGACCTTCGAAAGGTGAAGATGATAGGTAAAGGTATGAATGGTGGTCGAATCACCGTAGAGGGAAATACAGGTATGTATCTCGGAGCGGAGATGATAGCTGGTCGTATCCATGTTAAAGGATCAGTAGGACCCTGGGCTGCTGCAGAGATGGAAGGAGGCAACATCCAGATAGAGGGAGATGCTGGAGACTACCTCTGTGCAGGATATCGTGGGACTACTGATGGAATGAAAGGCGGCCGTGTCTATGTAGCGGGCAACGTAGGACGTGAGATGGCCGCACACATGCGAAAAGGATTCCTTGCAGTAAAAGGAAACGTAGGCCCCCAATCAGCAATTCGTATGATGGGTGGCACTATCATCGTCATTGGTAATATGGCTGAACGTGTGGGTGTCCAGGCAACAAAAGGGATGATCTTCTGTCTTGGGAAGATGGATTCGCTGTTTCCAACCTACAAGTTCAGTGGTAGTTCGGATAGAGAATTCATCACTTTTTATCTTCGCTACCTGAAAGAACGTAGACCTGATTTCCTTTCTGAAGATATTGATTATTCAGAGAAATGGGTCAAATACATGGGAGACTTTGCAGAAGCAAGTCCCGGAGAGGAGATTTTCATTCGTGCTTCTAAGAACCCGCACTTGATTTGAGGTGAAAGGAAATGAAAATTAGTGTAAATGAAGGCGCACTTGAGATTACTAAGGAGATAATGGACAACAAGGATGAGTTAGACTGTACCGTCATTGAACTGAAGAATGGTACAACAGTCATTGATGCTGGTATTGAGGTATCGGGAACTGAGGAACTTGGGAGACTAGTGAGTGAGATATGTCTCGGAGGATTTGGTGTTGTCAGGCATACCAAGATGCACATCGGAGACATGGATCTGCCTGCGGTCGTCGTGAGTTCTGATCATCCAAAGATTGCTTGTATGGGCTCACAGTATGCTGGTTGGGTGATCAACGAAGAAGGTTACTTTGCCATGGGTTCAGGTCCAGCAAGAGCACTCTCTCGTGTTGAGAAGAAACTATACAAACATCTAGACTACGCGGATGACGCCAAAGTTGGGGTGATTCTGCTTGAAACTAGAGAAGTACCCCCAGATAATGTTGCTCAGTATATCGCAGACAAATGCGGAATTGCAACCTCTGATCTCTACTGTATTCTAGCTCCGACTGCATGTCTTGTAGGTTCAATACAGGTGTCAGCTCGAGTTGTTGAAGTAGGAATGCACAAATTGCATGAGATTGGATTTGACCTTGATAGAGTCAGGTCGGGATACGGTGTGGCTCCAGTCGCTCCTGTGGCGAAGAAAGACGCTAGAGCGATGGGTGTAACAAACGACTGTATCCTGTATGGAGGTCGGACATTCTACTTTGTCCGTGATGATGACAAGGATTTGAAAGAAGTCATTGAGAAGGTTCCATCATCCTCTTCGGAGCAATATGGTCAACCATTCTATGACCTATTCAAGAGTGTTGGGAACGAC
>MEHG01000063.1 GCA_001940705.1 Candidatus Thorarchaeota archaeon AB_25 | reverse complement strand
GATCCTCCACTTGTGAACTGAGTTCTTGCAATCTCCACAAGAACATCAAAAAACTGGTCTGAGGCGTGTTCAATGGTCTTAGGTGTGTCAAGTGAGTGTAACTCACTGAAGAGCGAGCAATCAACACCACGGAGTTCTGGCATACCGAAAATTGAAAGTATGATATGATGTGTTTTCAACCAATGCTTCTGATAGGTTTCCCGACTTCCCACTTGTAGAATCGTGACTAAATCGTCCCAGTCCTTCTTAGACTTAACGTCTGTCTTCAGAAGATTTGATATGATAGACACTAGTCTTTCGGAACTATCAGTGGCAAGCAGTTCGTAGATTATATTTGAGTCAATCTCCATAGTTAAGCACAGAGAACATCAGGACTACTTTTGGTTTGCGTTATTCGCGCGAGAGAGGGAGAATTATTAAAACATTTATTAGAAGACTTAATGATAATTGGAGTATATTATTGGGGTATTACGTTGCCCGAGAGAGGAGGCGAGACTGACGGTCCCACTCCACTTGAGCTTGACATAATGCGCTCATTTGGATGGGCTGTAGTGGAAACGGAAGATGCACTATATCAGAGGTATCTCCATCTATCCGCCGCACGATCTCTAATGACCGAAACTACTTTTCAATCGTACCTCCTGAAGATGGAGGCGAAGGGATATGTCTCATCATTAAGACTACATGGGAAACGAGCATATCGTCGTCTATTGGTTGGCAAAGATATCGGTAAGGAGCTGCATCCTAAGGTCCCCCTAGATGAAATGCGTCTTGCACTGGGGAGTCTGAAAGCTAGACCAGAGTTCGGAAAGAAACGTCGTTCCAGAATCACCAGCGAGGTTGTTGAGGACTCTGATATTATTAGTCAAGAGATCCAGCATGTTTTGGAGAGTTGGATGCTCAGGGACTCAGGTAGAATTAGCAAGGGTGCAGTTCATGCTCATGTTGCAAATATGATGTCGGCGCTCAAGGTGTCTGAGGAGGAACTCTTCGAGTATGTGAGAATTGAGTTGCCAGTTTTGTTGGCTGATATAGGTCAAATTCTGAGAACTTATGGAAACGATTTCCTTCTTCTCACTCTACTTCTTACCGAGAACAGAGTAAGGAAGTACAAGTTCTAATTCTCAAAGTGCAATTTATCAGTGAGCTGTCCATTCATCGAATAGAGGAATTTCGATGACTGACCTTCCCCGAATAACGTATCTTGGACAATCTGGTTTTTACATTGAAACATCTGACTCCAAATTCCTACTTGATCCCCAAAACAAGAAGTCAGGAAACCTAGAAGGTGACTTTGTATACTGCACACACGCACACTTTGATCACACTGGAGGGGTCAAGACATTCCTTACAAGAAATCAAGATGCAATTTTGATTTGCAATGAGCAAGTTACAAAATCGTTCTCTCAATTTGGAGACCGAGTGAAGACAGTTAAACAGGGAGAGTCATTTAAGTTCAAATCACACAAATTCACGTTCACAAGATTGAAACATGGGATGTTTAGGGGAGTCTACAACCTTGCCGTAGAGATTCAAATTAGCAGTTTCACGTTCGCACATTGTGGTGATGCTGTTTCATTCGAAGGATTTCCAACCACAAGTGTAGATGTGCTCGCAATTCCGATAGGCGGAGCATTTGCAGCAAGCCCAAAGAAGGCTCTTGATATGATTCTGAATTTACCTGAACCACTTCCGACGATTGTACCCATGCATTGGTTGATGAGAAGCCCTAATTCCTTCTGTAAGAAGCTTCATGAAGCAAGACCAGATACGAACTGTGTTGTCCCAACTGATGGAGAACCACTCAGGGGATATGAGTAACCGATGTGACTCAATAAGTGTGGGGGTTGAAATTCGATGATAGAGGAATGGATTGCTGAAGACCGAAGCAAGGTGCGCTCCCTTTTCGATTCTCACACAAGGGCACGCGCGGTGATTTTCCCTGCTCTCGATCAAGGGCGAGGAAATGTGTGGGCTAACTCCAACGAAGTGCCAACTGTTGCAAGACTTCAACTCGCAATTATCAACGCCGTGGCTGGAGATAGTACGAGTCCTGATGCAGTAGAGATCATACAAATGATTGAACCCATGCAGATTGTGTTTGGGCCTGATGATGATTGGACTCTGATAATCAAGGAACAATGGGGGGATCGGTTAGGCATCCAACAGAGAACGTTGCTCTCTCCAGAATCACTCGACCTTGTCCACTTACGACATCTTCGAAACCAACTACCAGGGGGCTATAAACTAGAACGAATGAATCTTGAAACAATAAAACAAGTCGACAAGAGACGAGCTATGCATATTCCAACCTTCTTTGGAAGCTCAGAGGATTTCTTTAAGATGGGCATTGCTTATTGCATTAAATATAATGGCGAAGTAGTCTGTATGGCTTCAACATTCACACCATTCACTAATGAGTTCGAAATTCAGGTTGATACTTTAAACCCCGATCATCGAAGGAAAGGGCTGGCGACTGTGGCATCAGCCGCTCTAATGGTCCATGCTCTGGAGAGAGGATTAGTGCCGCAATGGGATGCTGCAAACGAAGCTTCAATCAAACTTGCATTGAACCTCGGCTATACAGCCCCGAATCCATGGGAGGCATACTATCTGAAACCTCCTGAGTAGAAGGCAACATCATTTCTTCCTGATTAGAGCTAGGACTAGAACTACGATTATAATGCCTCCACCCGCAACTGCGGAAATCAAGACAAAGTTAATTGGCTCAATTCCCACTTCAAAGGTTTCTACTTCCTTAACTACTTCAAGGGTTGAGTTAGAGTCCACAATCTCAATGTCTGCTATATATTCTCCATGTTCCAAACCATTGACCAGGCCCGTATAGTTTCCATCAAGGTTGTCATCTGTGAGTTCGATAGTATCAACAAGCGTTCTATTTCCAAAGCTGTAAATGTGTGCAGTCACTTCTTGGATGTCTGTTGACAAAATATCCCCAAGTGAGTCGCTAAGAGTATCGACAACCGCGGTTATGGTGAAATCACTGCCAATAGGGCCATTCGAGGAGGTTAGAGAGGTTTCTTGGACTCTTGACAAACCTAGTGCTTGTCTGACGACCTCAGCACAGACCTCTGAAGTTGGTGCCGCAAGATATCCACTGCCGGTAGGTCCTACCCCTCCACCTCCTGTTATCATACGCCCATCAGCTACTGTTTCCATTTCATCTATTAGAGTAGCTCCAGCTTGTACCATAAAGCCGCTGCTTAGAGAATACCACACAACTTTGCTTCCATTTACTATTTCATGAGATTCTGAAACAACTCTGGTGCCTGTGCAGATTGACGCAACAATTAATCCCATATTGTATGCATCTGCAATGAATGTCAATGGTGCTCCGCCAACTATTAGAGATGACCATTGACCTCCCGATGGCACAAAAAGACAGTCAAATTGAGCAACCATTTCGGGAGTCATCTCTTGGTGTGTGTATTCAACTAAGATCGTTTCATTTTCACCTGTATTAGGTCTTGTACATGATGTGATGTTATGGTCTAGCGAATAAGCCACTGTAGTGACATTGACTCCCCAAGATTCGAATATCTCTCTTGCATCATAATAGTTCCAACCAAAATTATCCGCGATTAACATCAAAACGCTGACATCTGATGTATTTGGAACATTCAATGTGGAGGTTATTGGAGGATTAGAGAAAGTGAAACAAAACATGAGGAGTGATGTAAGTAGTAGCATTCTCCATTTCATAATAATCATAAATCATTCTGATTCCTACTATATTAGGAATAGGTTCAGCGCTATTGAAAGGAAAAGAGGGGCTGGAGATTCCTCTCTGTATCTCCAGGAAGTCCCTATATCATCCGACGACTGAGAAATCATCGAAGACTAGAGTTGGAATACTGATTCCATATCTCATGGACAGATTGTTGTTTCCTACCTCTCGAAGTTTCTCATACCCCTCGTAAAAGTTACCTGCAATCGAAACTGGTTCTACTGAGCTTTTGAGTTCTCCATTCTCAACCAAATACGCAGAACCAGCGACACATGAGAATTCTCCTGTTGCCACACTTGAATGAGTGATTCCTATTGGGTAATCGCGGACTAGAATGGCTTTTCCATCAATAGATGCGATGATGTCCTCTTCCGTTTTGTCCCCTGGAGTGACTTCCAACCACTTCAATGAAACTGCTGGTTTGGACTCATAGGGTATTGCGACCCTGTGGATACTCACACCCCGACCACAGTTGCCTGTTGATTCAAGACCATATGCCTTTCCAAAGTAGCTGTCAAACAGATAGTTTTTCAGAACTCCTTTTTCGATAACTTGGTTCTCTCTCTGGGGAAGGCCCTCTGCATCGATCGACTCAGTTCGGATTCCACTGGCACTCTGACCGCTATCTGTTACCGAGAATGCTTTCGAAGCAATTGTATCCCCAATTTTATCGCAGAGAGGGGATATTCCGTCTACAACTGGTTTCCCTAGAATCGATTGGCCAAGACTAGAAAGAACGAACAATCCAGCTGGAACTGGTGCCCAAATAGTTGGCATCTTTGCGGTAATGCCCAATTTCTTTGCACCCAAAAGACTGACCGCTGATTCTGCAGCAGTTTTCCCTACACCCCCTGGGTCGAACAAACGTTCCCTGGATATGTCAAAGTGAAATGACGATCTTCGTTCTTCATTCTCGATAGCGATGACTTCAGTTTCACATCTACTCTCACCACTTCGTGTAGCCTCTAGAATTCCTCTGGTGTTACCCACAGCATATCCTTTCCAAGAAACTTCAGCCTCTGCAGCAATATTCTTGGCTCTGGGATCCACAGCTTTGGCTTCTTCGATTTGTTGATCACAATACCTGATGAGGTCATCAGTTTCAATGGACAGTATTTCCTCAGGAAATGCCCCTTCTTTTCCTGCTCCCTTGGAGTCAGAAAAACCCTGAAATCTCTCATCTTCAACGTTTGCCCTCTTGATGATTGACAAAGCCTCACTTGCTGCAAGTTTGATTCTGTCAACAGAAACGCCACTGGCAGCAGCAAATCCCACACTCTTGCCCTTAGCAGCACGTACAGCGGTTCCAGCTGTAGCACCATCCTTGGCAGTAACAACTCCCTGATCAATCATTGCATAGGTCTTGTTCTCATAAAATACGAAAACCTCGAATTCTGCAGAGGTGTCCAATGATGTTGCATATTTGAGTCCAATATCGGTTGCAGAGAGGAGTTCATCTTTGAGAGTATCAAATATCATTATGCCTCTCCTCCAAATGTCACTTCATTGATGATTAGTTTTGGTCCCCCGAAGCCAGTCGGTAATGGATGTTGGTCGCCTTTTCCACAACCTCCGAAATATCCGGCTTTGAGTTTCAGATCCTTTGTTCCACCCTCTACTCTCGACAAGAGGTCCAGAATATTACCAGACAGAGCTACTTCTCGAATGGGATACTGAATCTCGCCATTTTCAATCCAATATCCACGAACTGCCTTGAACACAAAACTGCCATCACCTTGAACTTGTCCCCCTAAGGTTTGGATGGCATATACTCCAGTGCCAAGCTGCTCAATTGCTTCTTCCTCTGTCAGGTTTCCAGGCAAGAAGTAAGTGTTTGTCATTCTCGGGATTGGTGGGAAAACGAAATTAACAGCCCGGGCATTACCTGTTGGTTCTTGTTGTAGCTTGTTAGCTGT
This sequence comes from Candidatus Thorarchaeota archaeon AB_25, assembly GCA_001940705.1. Taxonomy (GTDB): domain Archaea; phylum Asgardarchaeota; class Thorarchaeia; order Thorarchaeales; family Thorarchaeaceae; genus SMTZ1-45. The sequence continues at coordinate 7,873 of MEHG01000063.1, read as the reverse complement.
GCCTCGATTGTGGAGGTAGTGCTGAAGCACACCTTTGTCTAAAATAGTGGTTTGATTTCCAGCTATGCCTTGATCATCATATGGCAACCAGAGTCCGCCATATTTCGTGATATCCGGAATTCCACTGTCTATTATTGTGGCATGTTCTGTACCAAGTGTCGTTCCCATCTTCTCCGCCAATGGAGACGCTCCCGTGACAACGAAATCTGCTTCACTTAGGTGACCAAATGACTCATGCGCGAGAACTCCCACAAGATCCTCCTCAACAAGAGCACGGAATTTGCCAGCTGGACATGCTTTTGCTTGGAGCTGTCCCTTTGCGTTTGAACCAGCGATTTCACCCATCTTTTCTGGCGTGAATTCTTCCTTCTCATACTCCTCTAAACCGACTGTTCCTCCCTGTCCCTTTCCACCAATTACCATGGCGCCAGCATCAGTCTTTGATGTGACTGAAACTCGTAAATCAGATACCAGAAATTCCCAGTCGATGATGGATCCATCACTGTTGGCAAGCATCTTCGGTCCATATAGCTCGCCCCACAGCCCTGCAACCCTTCTGATGTTCTCTCCATGTTCTCTTGCGGACTCAATAGAGCGATTCACTAAGTCGATTTTATAGTCAAGTTCTTTGTCTCGTGGATGTATCTTTACCGAGGGGGTATCAGAATTCTTACTCTTCACGGCTGATTTTCGTTCGAATGGTAGTTTCAATTTTGCAGCTCTTGAAGATGCTTTTGCCATCTTGTAGGACTTCTCAACTGCGGAGCGGATGTCCTTCATCTCTGTACTTGCAGTATATGAAAAGCCGGTTACTCCATCCACATAGGAAGTGATTGCGAAACCCATCCTCGATTTCACTTCAATATCTTGCCAGATGTCGTTTATCCGCCGTAAGGCTCTTAAAGTGAGATTATCGTATCTTGCCTCTACGAAGTCTGCACCAAGGTCCTCTCCTATTCCGACGCATTCCTGTAGTTTGTCCAACATGTGTAGCTACCTCTAATGTCCAATACTCATTGTAAATGTCCTTAAACTCATCCATAAAAAGACGATTCCTCTACAGAGTACTCATTTTGTTACCTTTAGCTTTCAAGAATTCTATACCAGTATGTGTACATCGTCTTGAAACCCATGGACTCATAGAGATTCAGGGCGGGTTCATTCTCTACCTCAACTTGAAGGAAAACCTGTTTTGCTCCATGGTCCTCACCCCACATTGCTAGTGCACAGCTAACTGACCACGCAATCCCTCGACGTTGGAACTCAGGTAGAGTCCTTATGGAGAAAAGACCTAGCCAATCTCTTTCGACTACTCCAAGTCCTACTCCTGCAATATTGCCATGCATCAAGACTCTCGCGATGTTCTTATCACCTGCAATCTGATGGATAATCTCTCTTCTTACTTCAATTGCGTTCTTCTCTTTCGGTGATTCGTGCATAAAGATGTCAAGGGAGTCATCGGTGACCTTGAATAGGTCAACGGGTACACGGGGACCTAAACATGATATTTCTTCAATTGCTGCAGTCTGCACGTGGGTGACCATTCGTTGTTCAAAGCCCTTCTCTTCAAGTAACTCATCAAGCCCCTTTGGTTGGCTGGCTGGAGATATTTTGAATGCAGGAGGAGCATCTTTCTCCTTATACAGTTCAATAACGTAATCTACTACTTGCTCAACGCTAACACTGCTCTCCCATTCATGTGGTAGAACACTATTTGCTCTCCAGGTGACACCATCATTCCAGTGTATGATCCACCCTTTGTACTTGACAATCTCCCGTGCTGGCCAGCAGTTTGATGCCAAGAGTTCTAATTCGGCGATCTCGCTCTCCGACACCATATTCGTATTGAAGACGTTACCACCTAAAATATTCGCACATTTCAGAACGGACACAAAGCAAAACACCTTTGTGACGTTATATCTCTGGTGAACTGAGGACGTAGTAGTGAGTCAAGGGCCTAATGCGACTGCTTGGTCAATAGTGAGTGGTTTCCATCAAAGCCTTGCCAATAATTCGTCTACGCAATCAGAGAGTTCACTTGAAATTTCAGAGGCTGCTAGACTCGCCGGACTCACATTTGCATTATCCTCAAGAAATCTGGAAAATCCATATTCGTTCTCGCACCTCTCATACGAAGCAGAAAGATTAGGGGTTTCTCAAGACACTGTAACCAAACTTGCTGACGAGGTCCTTGAAACATACAGATACACGATTCCCGTGAAGCTTGACTCAGAAGAACTGGTGGCTTTACTTGGAATGATTCATTCTCTTGGGTGTTATTCTCTTCCTCTCGCTTGCAATGAAGGAACATCCCAGAAACCTCTTGGAGCATACTACACACCCCCTGCGATAGCAAACTACATTGTTTCGTTGACACTCTCACCAACGCTAGATAGGTTAGCAGTAAGTGCCTCAACAAGAGGAATTGACGCTCTGGAAGAGATTCTCTCATTGAGGACTCTTGATCCCGCTTGTGGTACAGGTGTGTTTCTGGTTTCTGCAATGAGTTACTACACTAGAGCAATGAAAGAAGGTATTGAGAAGGCTTTGGCAGGTGGAGCAAGCCGCAGTGCCCTCAAAACATCCGATGTTCTGAAATATTCAGAGATGATCCACCACAATTTGTTTGGGGTGGATATTGACTCTGGTGCACTCGAAGTGACTGATGTATCACTACGCCTACTTGCCAACACTGATTCCAATGAACTGGGAAACTCAACTTTGGGCAAATCACTGAAACAGGGGAACTCACTGATATCTCTCAAGGGATTGAATGGAGTGTCTGATCATGGGCGCTTCTTCACTGATGCGGCTTCTCGCTCTCCATTTGAGTGGCGTGACGAGTTTGGTGATATTTTGGACAATGGTGGATTCGACTTCATTGTGATGAACCCTCCTTATGAACGTCTAAAACCAAATCTTGCTGAATTCCTGAGAGAACGACTTCTAACAGGCGAACGTGAGATCCACATGGAGAACTTCTCAAAGTACAAAGAGAAATTGAGCGAGGATGTTCGTTACTTCAGAAACTCGGGTGAATATCAACTAGGCAACAGATACTCCATAGATACCCATCGTCTATTCATCGAACGCACTCTTCAATTAACTAGCGAGGAGAGTAATATTGGTTTCATTGTTCCTTCAACCATTCTCGGTGACCTTTCATCACACCCTTTGAGGTCGTCGATTATGCAAGAGAACAGACTCTTGACGGTAGATGACTTTCCCGAGTCCTCTCGTTTGTTTGAAGGCGTTACTCAGTCGGTATCTGTGATGACCCTTAAACGCGGAGGGAAAACAAAATCATTCTTGGCGCGTTTCGGTCTGAATGATATTGGAGATACAATAACTCATGATCACATACGTATTCCAGCTGACAAAATTGAGCGAGCTGTTGGACCTTCCCTCTCCATTCCTCAGGTGAACAAATCTGGCTGGAAGCTCTTGTCCAAACTCCATAGACAACCTTCAATTTCCTCTATCGATTGGTTATCAGTAAAACGCGGTGAATTAGATCTTACCTTGAATCGGGATTGTATCACATCCAAGGAAACAGACTTTCGTCTGATTCGAGGGTCCAATATCTCTCGATACTCGATCAACGATCACAGTGAAACAAGGATTGAGTTTGTTGACATCGACAAGCTTAGAAAAAAACTTGGCACGTCATCTAGAGCAGAACACATCGGTCAACCTAGAATCGCTTGTCAGCAAGTTTCAAACAGAACACAAAGATGGCGCTTGAAGTTTTCAGTAGTTCCCCCCGATGCTGTACTGGCAAACTCGTGTAACTACTTAGTACATCAAAAAGGTTCCAACGAATCTCGTCAGCTCTTTCTCCTTGGTGTGTTGAACTCTGAATTGATGAACTGGAGGTTTGGTCTTACAAACGCGAATAATCATGTATCCACCCGTGAGCTCACACAACTACCAATTGCAGATTTAGAAACCTCGGCAAATAGAGATCTAGGGTCAAATTTGATTGAAGAAGTAAAGCAATTCAAACCAGAAAACTCGCAAAAGATTGAAGCTCTTGTCTTCACTCTATACGGATTCTCGGCTAAGGACACAAACGATGTATTGAAGATGCGCCTCACACCTGAAAGGGATACTAATGCTATAATGGAAGAGTTGAAGCAGCTCATTTACTAGGGTCTATTATTGTCTTACAAAGTTTTTACTTATCCCAATAGAGTTTCATTGATTGTGACCTCCATATCGCTTACGGCAGTTGACACTGAAATACAAGAAGCGTCGAAGGTGCTGTACAATCATATCTGTTCACCCCTGAGTGAGCTTGATATGGAGATGATTCGATCGGTTCCTGAAGGAGGTAACTGGCAGGATATCCCTCCAGAAATCATTCAGAAATCAGCACGTCTAACTCAGATTCACAGATCTGGGGGGCGAACCACATACTATGGGCGATTGAGAAAGAACCTACCGAGTTACACCATAAACACATACTTCAATCGTCCAGGGAATGGTACCTTTGTTCATCCAGAACAGAATAGACTCATTTCTATGCGCGAGGCTGCCCGACTGCAATCCTTTACAGATCAGTATAGGTTTCTAGGGAGTTATAGTTCAAGATACAAGCAGATAGGAAATGCAGTCCCTCCATTATTAGCACGAGCTGTAGCTACCCTTTTTGATCCAGGTCTAGTTATCGATCTATTCTCAGGTGCCGGGGGTCTCTCTGAGGGTTTTGTACAAGCCGGACATGATGTGATTCTAGCAAGTGACTGCAATTCCAATATGTGTAAGACCTATGCATACAACCATCCAGCTACAGAGGTTATTCAAGTCGACTTACATCTCAGGGAACAATCCGAAAATCTTCTTGAGGAAATTGAGAGAACACTTGCTGGACGGCATTTGAACACATTAGTTGGTGGACCTCCTTGTCAGGGATTTTCCACAGCTGGTAACAGGAATGCATTAGATTCGAGGAACAGCCTTGTTTTTCGAATGCTCGAGATAGTTCATACTCTGCAGCCCCACAACGTAGTGATTGAGAATGTTCCTGGTTTGAAATGGATGCAACAAGGTCAGGTTCTTGAGTCTGTCGTAAGGGCTCTTGAAGAATTGGAGTACTCGGTTTCTGTTCACAACCTAAAAGCTGAGGAATTTGGTGTGCCTCAGAGAAGAAGACGAGTCTTTGTTGTTGGTCAGAGAGATGGAGATTGTAAGGCAGCTCCAGCAGGTGTTCTTGCACCTATTGTCCGTGGAAGAACTAGAGATGACGTTAAGCTCGGTGCTAAGGACTTACCATCTCCAGTGAGTGTGTCTGAAGCAATCTCAGACTTACCGCTTATTGTTTCGGGTGGTGGTGAAGATTTGATTGAGTATGATGTGAACTGGACTACAACCGACTACCAAAGACTCATGCGAGAATCATTATCTTTTGATGATTTCATCACTAAGAGAGCCGAACAAGGTTGATTAGTGATGTATGACAACATGCTGATGGAGAGAGCAAGTCCGCTCACTGTAAGATTCAAGAGGATGATTCAGGTATGATTGTCAATGCTGTGCTCTTTGACCTTCTAGGGTCCAAAGCATTGGCATCCATATCATTCAGTAAGGAGAAAGTTACAGACGAGTTTCTCCAAAGTATTGTTGAAACGTACTACCAGCTAATGCAGGAAGACTCTGCCCGAGAATTCGTCACTACTGAGATTGAGGGGAAGAGCACCTGCATCTGCAAAGTTAGTGAGGTCACCATTATTGTTGGTGTGTCTGACACCATACCGATATCAGACCCAGATATCGAGCGAATGAAACGTTTCCAAGAAGCCTCAACCAAGGATATTCTACAGTCCTCAGTACGAGATTTCAAGGAAGAGTTCACTGCACTTGCTGATGCACTCCTCAGAGAACGACTCAGAGTGTGTTTCATTGCTAGTAAGGATCCCTCCTTTGAAGACAAACCAGGAACTGCAGTTGAATCGATTCTTCAAAACCGGGGGCAAAAGGGACGCAGGTACTCTGCTCCACTGCTAATCGGTCCATACGGCGTTGAAGTAATGAGGATCTCTCATGACGAATTGGTCAAGGTGGACTGGTCAGAGGACCTCTCAAGCGCTTCCCTGTTTGTCCTTGTAATTTCTCCGCCATTTCCTACCGCTGACAGAGTTGAACAGATTGTTCTGCGGATAAGAGATGAATCCGAATCACAGCTAGTCGTTGTGCCAGGCTCGGATGAGCAACTTGAACTTGCCAGAGAATATGAGGACCTGTACGGATTGGATCTCTCAGATGTGTCCTCGCAACCAAGTCATCTACTCTTGTCTTCAATGGCGGTTGCAGGGTTTATGGATATGCATCCTGAACTCGCCTATCAGAAATGGGAGATTGATAGGACCATCGATTATGTTTCAGCCGTAGAGGAAAAAGAGGAGCGAGATGTCGGTCATCAGGCGTTCTTTGTTGTTGACCGTCAAACTGGCGAAGCTGCTTACAGCTATTATTATGATGAACGGTCAAAACTTCTAGAAATGGCTCCAAACATCGTGGCTGCTATTTCTGCCTTCAAATTCGATCCTGCCAATCCAACTGAAACCTCAGTTTTTAGAACTGGTGATTTGAGTTACATCACTATTGAACGTGGTCATCGTGTCTACACCTTGATAACTGGGACCGGCGTCGATGTAGAAGCACTAAGAGAGAGATTCTCTTTCCTTCCTGATCTCTTCATGGATGAAGTCCCTGAATTAATTGATGATCCAACTGATCTCTTCCGTTCACCACCCTTCACTCTCAAGCTATTAGCAACACTTCCTCCTGAAACTATACCATCACGAATGGCTCCAAAGCAAAGCAGGGCTCTCCTGTGGGAGCGGTTTGAAAATGCACCTCTTAGAGACTTCATTGAAGCCGTGTGGAATCGTCTAGATGGCTCTTTGACCATGTCTTTGTTGGTTCCTGGAAAAGGTCCAGAGATGGTTTTGGGCGCAATTCATCTTCTTCATAGAATGGGCGCCATTAGCTTAGAACTAAAGATTGGACCCGATGATTCTCCGGTTTTACTAAAAGAACCAAACGATGAGGTTCTTTCTCTCTACTCTCGAGTGGATGAGATAATCGGACTTGTAGATGGTAGTTTGACAATCGAGGAGATAGCAACAGAACTAAAAATACAACCCAGTGTTTTGGTGACAGTCTTTGCAGAATTGCATAGACGTGAAGTTATAACGATAAAAGAAGGATAATGCACGCACACATAAGGTTCATAGATAGATAAATGTTGAAAAGTGCAGGAAAACTAGATAACTCGTCACGAAATATTAAGATGCAAGACAGAGTGTGATGACCATTGATACACAACGTGTTACTGATTGAAAAGGCCGATGGTAACGTTGTGGTCAAGACTAGGTTTTGGAGAATTGATTTTCTTGAAACTGACATCAAAGAGTTTCTAGCTGGATATCATGACTTGCGAACTACTGACGGACTCGCTCAAGACACACCCGTCTTTGTTGCCGAGAGACACAAGGTCTTTCATGGGTCCGTGGATGGTGATATGCTCCTTCTGCTTGTAACAGATGGGCGCGACGAGGACCGAGTAATCCAACACCGTGTTCGTGAAGGGGCAGCTCGAGTTTCTACCGCCCTTCGTGGAAACAGTATTGGTTACATCCGTGATAATCTGGATGACATTTTAGGCGAACTTATCTTCACTAGATTCAAAGTGAGCTTCGTTGGAAGCGGTGGTGTTGGTAAGAGTACCCTTCTTAGACTCCTCTTTGGTAAGGAACCTGCACCTGGAGGTTACGTGCCGACAATTAATGTCGCTGTTGATTCGTCTGAAACAATACAATTTGGTACATTCCTTGTGACTGTGTGGGACTTTGCGGGACAGTCTGTGTTC
>MEHG01000062.1 GCA_001940705.1 Candidatus Thorarchaeota archaeon AB_25 | reverse complement strand
GTATTTCGTACTGAGAATGAGTGTGAGGATTGAAATCGTCCCATAGGTTTCCTATTGAGATACCATCGTCCCATTGGTTATCAAATCCATTGTCCAACGCATTCCCTAGAAGATTATGTTTCAGGATGTTTCCATACAGACTATTACCATTACTGGAATTGAATAACTCAATGCCAATTCCTTCATTGTTGACAATTGTGTTATTCACAAAAAGGGAATTATTTGACATGGCGAAAATACCGTAGTCATCGCCGTTCTCAATCAAGTTGTTTGAGATAGTACTGTTCTTGATACTTGATGCATGAATCCCTGTCGAGTAAAAGGGGTGTGTATTCTCAGACGACATGCTATGTATATGGTTATTGTCCACTGTCATATTGACACCCCTGACATGAACACCATATCTGGCACCCATAATTGTGCAGTTAGTTAATATCATCCTCTCTCCAGTGAAGTACAAAGCTTCATCCTGGTGGTTAATAATCGTGCAACGTGTCACAATTGTATCAAAACAAACTTGAACAATTAACCATGATCTCTCGAAGATATAATCACCAGGGTTACTTGTGCAATTCTCTACTAGACTGAAACCACATCTAGTCATCCAAACTCCTGCAGAACCGACACCATTGAAAATACAATCACGAATGGTAGTGTAGTTACTTCCGTAATCATAGATGCCCGAAGAACCACGCCATGCTGTGATATTTTCTACAGTACATCCTATACAATCAATTAGTTGTACTGGACGTGTGTCAGACATATTTCCATCTCTAACCAAAATGTTTGAACACTGCATAAGAACAACTTGGCCATAACCATCAGCTTCAATCACCAACGATTCATTGCCTTCCAAGTACAAGAGCGGTTTTCCATTCACCCAATTTTCTGATACTTCATAAAACGAAGATGGTCCAGATCCGCTGAGAAGGAGACCTCCATCTGTGAAATTGTTTGACGTGAGAGTAATGAAATTGGATCCTACAGTGGTGATAAATACGTCATGAAATTCATTCCCATCAATGATTGCATTGTTACTTGTTTCCAACCAGAATCTGAGTGGGAATGACCCTAGAGTCCCCGCTGGAAATGTGCAGTTTATGACCTGAAATCCATATGAATTAAGAGCTGTAATAGGACCTCGAGCTGATTCAATGACACAATCTTGTACAACAACATTGCTGGCACTATAGAGATTGATACCATCAAATCTAGTTGATATAATGCAACTGTTGATGAATGCTGTATTTACTATTTGAAGGTCAATACAATCTTTCCAATCGGAAGCAGATAGAAAACAATCTCGTATTGTGAAATGTACAGATGTGTAGCGGACTTGTATGCAATCTACGTCGCTGGTGATATTGAGTCCTGAAATTACGTAGGGATTCGATGCACTCCCGTTACCTGGCCATCCCTGTGTTTCAAAGTCAGAGTTGCTCTCTATCAGGATTGGGCTGTGTGTAGTATAGTTGGCTATCGCATGAACCTTTTGTGGGTGATTCTCAATAGATTGTTCTCGGCTGATGATTGTTGATTGATCAATTGATGCTGTGAAATTTAGGATGAGGATAAACAATAAACTTGTGAGAGCAAATTTCATTCTTATATTGAGAACCACTCAAACACCCCAAGCAATTTTCAAGCCTCTGCTATAAATCTCTTACGAGCATACTGCTCAGATTGTGATTTCTATAGTCACTGAGTTAGATTTTTTAATGGTATGTACTCGACCCGACTATCCTATCTTAGAGATGATGATTTATGGAGAAGAAGACACTCGGTATTTTGCTGAACACTTCACCATACACCTTCCAGAACAGCCATACATTCTATGACTTATGTAAAGCTGCATTGGCGAAGGGGTACGGTGTGAAGGTGTTCCTGTTCGTTGATGGTGTTATTAATGCCCATCTGAATCAGGACCCGGATCCTGATAGACCAATGAATGAGAAGTTTCAGGAACTCGCAGATGAAGGTGTTCAGTTCCAGTGCTGTGGACTTTGTACGTCCGCCAGAGGTTTTGACCAAGCTGGTGGAGATTTCATTCCCGGGGTTGAAGTTACGGGACTGACGGAGTTCGCTGAGATTATCGGGGAAATTGAAAGATTTGTGACCCTTTCTACATAGGAGTGATCATGATGGAATTTACAGAAAGACCAGTATTGGTTCTTGTCACAAGCAGACCGTTCGGTAAGATTTTTGCAGCTGAGGGTTGGCGTGCAGCTGTGGGTATGTTCGGAATGGACCATGAACCTCAATTACTTTTCATGGGTGATGGTGTATACGGTCTCATGAAGGACCAAGATATGATGCACATCAGGATGTTCAAATCTACATTTGAGAGCTTTGATGGTCGCATTTGTGTTAGCAAGAAATCCATAGAGGAGCGAAATATCTCCTCTGATGAGATCTTTGAGAATGTAGAGGTCCTCGGAGAAGAGGATGTTGCAAAGGCATTCACTGAGAATGAGATTGTTATTACATTCTAAGGAGGAAATGAAAGTGAAGTATCTTATTTGGTTATCAAATCAGTGCACTAGTGTTAGAGAAGTTATCGAAGCGATGAGAACACAAGGGATTGAAACTGATCTTCTCTTAGTTCAAGATGGAGTATTTCTCGCAGACAAGGGGTGCCCACATTCTGCAGAAATCAAAGATCTCAAGGTGAAAGTTCATGCTTCAAAGCACCATATTGAAGAGCGAGGAATTGGCGCTAGGTTGGTTGTTGATGTGAATCAAGTAGAGTATCCAGACATAGTTGAACTCATGATGGAGAAATACGATAAAGTCATCTCATTATAAAACAGTAAATGAAACGAGGGTGAAAATAATGTCAGAAAAGATCTATGTTATCAGTTGTAGTCAAGATTTGCAGAGCCTCGGTATGGACCGATTGAGAACTGCAGTTGAGGGAATGGAGGAGAGAACTCTTTCATTGGACTGGTCTAAGGTGAGGCTTGTTCCGGTTATTGCGAACGAGAAAGTTGCATTCGCAGAAGGACAATCTGAATTTGTGCCGATAAAGCCAATCTCGATTCCTGGAAATTCAACTGTGTTTCAGTCGTTCTACGGAGTCAATGGTATGGGTCACCTCTCATGCATCGGCTCACAGGAGTTCAAACGGCCAGATGAGGACAGGACGGCAGACATGTCCATTTTTCAATCACGAATCAAGGCATCTGTCCTCAAGGGTGACCTTCTTGGTCAAGTCTTGATAGTTCCTGGGCAATAGAATCAAAATTAAAAGTCATTCCATCGAGCCAACCTCGGTGGGATGATTCTATTCATTTTTCCACTTCTAGTAAACCTATTCGTTTGACAGATTTATATGGCTAATTTTTAGAGTACGAATTACTCGCGTGTCTTAGCAGAAGAAGGATGGAATGCGTTCTTTATCAACGCACGCTATTTTCTATTCCATTATGCTAGACATTATTGGAGTGAAAAATATGATGAAGAAAACGAAATTACTCTGTGCTTTCGTTGTATTTCTTTTCGTAGGATCATTGGCAGTAAGTGGAGTCAATGCCTATGTATCGATATCAACTAGCACAGACCAAATGATACCCGCCGAAACCTACGGAGATGATCGTAGAAATGAGGCTGTTTCAATTCTCATCTACTCTGAGGTCGCAGATACTGACCCCGGAGGAGAATGGGACCATGTAATGGGTTCTTTGATTGGCAGTCTTGAAGGCAAATTCACGTATGAAAATCTAACTGATTACACTCAGCTTGGTTCGATGATTGAAGAGTTTGATGTCTTGCTTCTTCTTGAATCTGAAAATGGAAACTACACATTTTGTGATGCAGTTGCCGCAGCATGGTCAGGGATACTTCCAAGCTACGTTAGCAATGGTGGTATCGTCATAGCAATGAGTGTAGGTTATTCACTTCCCCAGTACGGATCGACTGCTAGAATAATCAATGGAACGCTTTTGGATGTATATAATTTTGAGCTTGCCAATGGTCATCAGGTAGATGTATTTGACGCCAATGATGCTTTAGCTCGTGATGTTGCACCTTCATTTACAGGACCTACAGCAACAATGAGTTTCGATGTTCCCGATGCAGTAAAAGTTTTGGAGGATAACACAGACGCAAAACCAGTTGCCGTTCACAAAATAATAGGCAAGGGACACGTTGTTCTCATGGGATTTGACTTCTTTACTATTGATACGAATACAGACAAGGTTCTTGCAAATGCTGTTCGTCTACACAGACACGTTCTCTTTGATGGTTCACATGTTCCTGGATTTAATATCTTTAATGACTTGGAGGAGTATGCTACAGACCTTCTATATGCAGGATTTGCTGTGGGTGAAATGTCAGTATTTAATGCTGACGACTTGTTAGCATGTGATGTACTAGTAATTCCACGCTGCTCCGCAACCTATAGTCCGGGTGAAATAGATATCATTGAAGACTTTGTACTTGACGGTGGTGGTCTTTTCATAATTGGTGAATGGGGATCCCTTATGGATGAACTTGACCCAATTATTGAAAGATTTGGATATGCTAGAAATCAGACGTCTGCTATTCAGGACACTGATGATAATGCGGGCAACCCTAATTGGCCTGTCTACGATGGGAACAATATCAAGATACATTCGATAACCGTAGACGTTGCTCATGTTGAAGCCTATGCTGGATCTGGTCTGATAGAGACTCCAGTGAATGCATTTAATTTCGTGGTAACTGATTCAGATGGAACAGCTCAATATCACCAAGGACCTACTCCTATCATGGAAGAATTAGCTATTGGTTCAGCTTCACACCATGGTATGGGTCGACTAGTCGTCTGGGGTGATACTAGTACATTTGACGGAAACTCTGACACTGATACTGATGGCGATAATGGTTATTACGATGGTGACAACGAAGTCATGGCAAAGAACATCATTCGATGGCTCTATGCGGCAGGTATTCCTGAACAAACTGTAGTATTTGATCAGTCACATGTCCCGTATATGTCCATCCACGCAACTTGGAACCCACTTGCCAATTTCCTGATGCTCAACGGATACAATGTTGAATGGATGAACACCTTTGATCCTGTACTCTACGAAGACGCTGATATCCTAGTGATAAACGATGGTTCAACGGATTACAATGCAACGGAGATCGCCCATATCGCTGACTATGTCGCTGGGGGTGGAGGTCTTCTCCTCTGGGGTGACAATTCAGTCTTTTGCCAACAAATAGATCCAATTGGACAAGAATTCGGTCTGTTTGTCAACACAACGGGGGCTCTAACTGAGTCCGATGATTATGACACCTACGATCAATATACTATCTTTGAAGGCAACAATATTGGAAATCATCCGATTATGGATGGTGTGGAGCGGATTGAAGTTGACCTGAGCAATGCTTTCATTTCAATTGGCTCTGGAACTGCTTTGGTATCAACAGATAGTGATGGGACCACAACTTGGGGTGATGGCACGCCAGCTATCAACCTACCAGTCTATGCAGCAACAACTCATAACATGGGTCGTGTAGTTTTCCTAACTGATGTTGAACTTGGTTTCTTATCTGATCCTGAGGGTGATGGATTTGGTGATCTCTACGATTCTGATAATCCAATTTTCTTAGGTAACGTATTCAAATGGCTAGCCGAGAATCGTGCTCCAACTGTTGAAGTGATTGCACCAAATGGTGGAGAGCTTCTGAATGGAACAATCACCGTCAGTTGGGATGCAGTTGATTTCGATAGTGATCCAATGACCTTCGATGTCTATGTCAGTGACAACAATGGCTCTGATTGGTCTCTACTAGCAGGTGGACTGATCCTTTCAGAGTACGAATGGAACACGACAATGCATGATGACGGAAACTCCTACATGATTCTTGTAGAAGTATTTGCAGGGGAACTCTCTGGTCAAGATGTATCTGACAATCCATTCGAGTTGGACAACTTCGCAGAGCCTGGTCCTGGACTACCTATCGATCCGATGCTCCTAGCCCTCATTGGAGCTGGTGTGATTGTGATTGTCCTAATCTTAGTGATTCTTTCTAAGAAGAAGGGCGGCGGCAAGAAGTAGTACACAAATATCTTAGAAGAAACTTGGGTGGATTTTTCCCACTCAAGTTCCATCTTTTCTTTTGATAATCATAGACCGCGCAAATAACCTGGTCGTAACTTGCTAGTATCATCACTACCAATTGTGTCAGAAAGAACCTTCAGAATCGCCTCTTTGTCAGCATTCAACGTACCGCGAACAGGAAGATAGTTCGATGCATGATTTGTTCTGAATACACAACTCGAAAGATCAAGATCCTCTACGAGTAGCTTTAGTTCTTTCAGTATATCCATCGCATCCATTGGCACAAACTCTTTGGTCTGAACCATCTCACTGATTCTTGTGCCAGGAGGTGTCATCAATGTTAGAGCTCCAATGTATTCTGGATCTATTTCGTTAAGGACACTAGCTGTTGCTTTTGCATGTCGCTCAGAGTGTTCATATCCTCCAAGTCCAAGAATGATTGTAAGCGAAAGCGGTATTCCAGCTTCACGGATCTTCTTGCATGCCTTGATATTCTCTTCCGAATCTACTCCCTTTCGCGACCAACGGAGTAAATCATCGTCACCTGTTTCCAATCCAAGGTAAACGATTCCGAGACCTGCGTCTTTTATTCTTCGTAAATCATCAACACTCTTGTCACGAACATCCTTCGCATATCCATATACACCTACTCGTTCTAAGGATGGCAATTCTGGCTTCAGAACATTCAATGTCTCAATGAGTTCATTGGTGGACATGGCGAGTGCATTACCATCAGCCAAGAATACGCGTCGTACTCGTCGCTTGTAGTCCAGATGAAGTGAATCTAGGTCAGACTGAACACCTACTGCACCCCGAACTCTGTACTTCTTCTGTTTGTACGAAACACAAAAGATGCAAGCATTGTGAGAACAGCCTACTGTCGCCTGAAGGATTAGACTTCCAGCCTCACTGGGAGGTCTCCATATACTTCCTTCATACTGGAGCATTGAACATCACTGACCTGCAGAATGAGGGGACAACTCCTCATCTTCTTTTGGGTCTATCCTATGAGAAGTATATCATCCGAAAAGGGCAGAATATTTCTCGTCCAAGTATTTGATAAATGGGTCTGCCGTCAAGGATTTTCCTGTGATCTTTTTGATCATATCCGCCGGGTCGTACCTATTCGACTTCTTATGGACGTTCTCGATCATCCATTGAACAGGACTCGCGATGTTCCCTTCTGCAAGATGATTCCTCCATTCAGGTATACTCTTTGACATCGTTTCACAAAGCATCGCAGCATAGAGATCTCCGAGTGTGTAGGAAGGGAAGTATCCCCAAAGACCCCACGCCCAATGGACATCCTGAAGAACACCTTCTGAATAGTTATCAACTTGTACTCCCAGATAGTTCTCAAACTTCTCTTTCCATATTTCAGGTATTTCTGAAATGCTGATATTCTCATTAAACAAGTCGTACTCAATCTCGAATCTGATGATGATATGAAGACTGTAAGTAAGTTCATCCGCCATGACTCGAATTTTAGTCGGGCGTACTTGGTTTATGGCTTTCAGGAGTTCTTGAGTTGAAACATCATCAAATCTGCCCTTAGTGATCTTGTCGAATCGGGATTTGTAAAACTCCCAAAACTCAGGAGATTTACCAATTACGTTCTCAGTGAATCTACTTTGAGACTCACCTATACCCGTACTACATTTTTGACCCAGATACATCCACATCCAATCTTGATTTTGGTTCTGGTTATGAATTGCATGGCCTGTTTCATGGAGACTACTAAACACAGATTTGAACACATCATCCTTAGTATAATGGATCGCTATTCTTACATCATCATAGTATCCCAAAGTAAACGCATGTTCAGATTCAGCTATTAGACCTCCAGCATTTTCTGATGTCGTATCAAATCCAATTACTTTCGCTAGATCAGTGACCAATGCTTTTTGTATCTGAATTGGAACACTTCGGCTAGTGATATCAGATGGAATTTCTTTACATCTTTCACTGAACTTTCTAACCAAAGGAATCAAACGTTTTCTGAGATCACCAAACACCCTTGATAGTTGTTGAGACGATAATCGCGGTTCATAGTAATCCATCAGTGCATCATATGAGGTGTCTGCATCTACGATATCCATCATATTCTCTGCTATTTTCTTCAATATGTCAAGACTCGTTGCCATCTCAGACTCAAACAATTTCCAGTTGTTTGTTTCTTTCCCTCTCTTCCAAGCGGTTGTACACACAGTTCTTTGCTTGGACTCAGCAGCAACTAGATCTTCAGGAATTTTCGAATCAATATCGAGTTTTTTGCGAGTTATTTCAACTTCCCTTCTCTGAACATCATCTAACATATCAAATTTCTTCTCAAGTTCAGTAACTAAGCGCGCTCTCTCTTTGTCCGTAGACATACGATGCAACAACTTGCCCATGAGTGCCAGTTGTTCTCCGCGCTGTTTCATCCCCTTTGGAGGGATGTGTGTTTGAAGATCCCATCTAATGATTCGAATTCCTGTTTCGAATTGAATTATCTCTTTTGTCATCTCCAGGAGTTTGTTGTATGTCTCCATGTATCCGTACTCCCGAGCTTAATTGCTCTTGCATCCCAATAGTTGGATGTTATGGTTAGTAATGATTCTTGTGGCACTTTCTATTCTTCTTCAATAAGGTCAAAAGGACAATATCAAATGCTTCAAACTCAGGACTTGTCTAAATGAACAATCAACGAGCTGAAGCAACGAGATCTGAAGAAATCACGAGATACTTTCATCAACTTCTGAAATCTTCTGGGGAAGAAGGAGACATTGGTTTCACGAAGTTCAGAACTGTATTTGATGAATTAATGCCTATCCAACAAGAGAAATTGAAATCGATTACTGGAACACAATTCGAATCGCTATTGAATGAAGGCTCAATGATCAGTATTGGCATTACCTACAGGGACCGAAACATAAATTTCATCGAATCCAAGGATAGTGGAGAAGTTGACTACAAACTCTGGAATATATATGCACGAGAATACGATCGTCTCAATCAGATTCTAAATCAAATGTCTAGGGACATCGCTGACCGATTTGATGGCATTCCATTGAAAGCTACAATGGGTGGTTTGATAGGCAAAATCGACCATGTGAAGGAATACTTTGAGATGGTCATATCTCATCGAGTAGTTGCTGAAAACGCTGGTATTGGATGGAGAGGAAAAAATCAGTTAACAATCCACGAAAAATTCAGTTGTGCAATCAGATTCGCAACTATTATTGTTCCTTACCCACTGAGTATGAGTGATAGGTCTGAATCGAAATGTGGTTCATGTACTGCATGTGAGGATGTTTGCACCTTCATCAAAAATCGCGACATCTTACCGGACTATCGAGAGAATTGCAGACGATATATGTTGTTTCTGAAATCGAAGGGAATCGAGAAGGACATCTGTGGGAAGTGTATCAAAGCATGCTACCAGAGCAGCATATTCAAGGAAGTATTTTCGCTTCGATCATGAATTGGTACCATACATTGATGTTCTAGACTAGCCACGTGCAGTTTTCATCCTCGTTAAGTCTGTTACGCCTTGAGCTCTTTCTTCCTGATTGGAAAATTAATGATGACTATTCCAACTACAACCAGAAGTAGGCCAATGCCATATGTCCAGTAGATAACCTCTTTCAAGATCAGATAGGAGAAGACAGTACCAAAAACAGGTACAAGATTGATGAAACCTCCTGCTCTTGTAGCACCCAGTTCCTTGATGCATATGAAATAAAATAGGAAACCAATGAATGTGACACAGGTTCCAAGGTAGAGTACGTTAATCCAAAACACTGGATCAATCATAGCTGGAAGTGCCCAGAATTCTTCTGTCAGAGCGCCCATTCCAAAGAGAAAAGTTCCAATAATCGTACCCCCGGTTATGACCTCTAGAGGTGAAAGCGTTTTCATTGCTTCCTTACCAATAGAGGAATAGAGACCGTATGTGAACATGGCTCCAAGAATGATAATATTACCAATCAGGTATTCCAAGTTGAACTCGAGGAGTGCTTGGACTCCAACCACAAAGATTACTCCTACGAAGGCCACCACGAACCCAATGTACTGCCATCTTTTTGCTAAGCGTTCCTTATGATAGATATGGGCGACTAAACTGATAGTAGCAGGATTGAAACCAGCGATTATTGCACCTTGCGCTGCAGTTGTTAAACGTATACCCGTGAGGAAAAGGACACCATACCCAAAGATTCCAGTCAGACCAACCAAGAAGAGGATTCTAAAATTCGACCTTCGGAAAATTCGTCTTGGTTCAGACTCAGTTGAAAAGAGGAGGATTTGAAAAAGAATGCTAGCTGTAAAGAATCTAAAGAATCCAATTGTCATTGGTGGTGCAGTTCCGACAATAATCTTTGCAGAGGGCCAGCTAGCTCCCCAGAACGCCATAACAATAACAAGTATGGCGTAATATCTGAGCGAGCTCTTTGCTGGTTCTGCTGTCATTGGATGCTCCCATTCACGGCGGTGTGTACATCTGATATAAACAAACCTGAATCGGTAAGATGTAGAGGTCCAAGGTTCCTATCGAAGAATTCATATACGGTTGTGCAATAAAAACGCACAGCCGTAAGAGGTGTTCTCGTGCTGAATGACGACGAATTAGAAGAGATACGCAAAAGGAAAATGCAACTCCTGATGGAGCTAGCTCAACAAGCTCAAAAGCCCCGGGTTATGGAACCTATGGCAAATGGCCGGGTGAACATATTGACAGATGCAAGCTTTTGGGATACCATTCAGCAGACCAAATATGCATTCGTTGAGTTTTTTGGTGAGTGGTGCAGTCCATGCAGAACACTCGCGCCAATTCTCTCTGCCCTAGCTCTAGATAACGAAGGGAAAGTCTACTTTGCAAAGATCGATATAGATCGAAACAGACGAGCAACCACACAGTTCGGTGTTCAATCAGTTCCTATGGTCATAGTATTCAAAGACGGAAAGCCGCTTGGCAAACTACCGGGTCTACGACCTTATGCTGACTATGATAATATTCTTGAACAACTAGTTGGTAAGGGTCCAGATAATAGCAGCTACGTATAGAATAAGAATGAGACCCGGAAAAAGACGACTAGAATTTTACAACACGAGAATGGATGCACTGAATACGAGAAAGCTGTGGATTGTGAGCTTCAATGCGCGATTCCTATGCCTTATTCCGGGTCTGGGTTAGGGGAACTAACCACGCATGTGAGGCAGCAATTAGATTGAATATAAGGTGTGGTTTCGTAGCCGCTACAATCATTACACTTATTTAGCTAAATTTTGGTGCCTCGAAAGTTCATGCTTCACTCTAGACATGCATGAGATTCAAGCGTGTCTAACTCACCTTTGATAATCGCGATCGGCATAGCTTTTGCATTTGTGGCGTACCCGTGATTCCCCGATTTATCAGCCACGATGATTCCAGCTTCGCTGCCTGTCTTTTTCTCAAACATGTCCATTCCTTTCTTTGCAGCAACCATGACATCCAGACCCTCTTCAACATAGAGAACAGTCATTCTGCTCAGGACAACACGCATGATGTGTTCCCCCCAACCTGTTGCTGATGCTCCACACACATCATTTGCATAAGCTCCTGCACCCATTACTGGTGAATCTCCTACTCTCCCCGGGAGTTTCTTAGGTATACCCCCTGTGGATGATGTAGCTGCAATATTGCCATCGGAGTCGACAACAAGGCATCCAACCGTATCACCACTTGGAGAGATATTGACCGTTTCAACCACTCCACTCTCAATCTCTTGTCGATAGCCCTCCTCAATCATTCTGTCATATACTCTCTTTGCATTCTCTCCAGCAAAGAAGTTGTAATCCGTCTTCTCCATTATGTAGCGAGCCAAAGATATTGGATTCTGAATTCCAGTTATTGCCCCAACTGAACCAAACTGAAGACTACTTCCATCAACTATCATGGCATCAAGTTCTAGTACACCATCCTGATTCGGTCGTGCTCCTTTACCAGCATTGAGACTCCCACAGCTCTCCATGAAGAGTGTGCACGCTTCGGCGGCATCGAGAGCAGAACCACTGTTCTTTAGAACTTTGAAACCAACCCTTGCTGCTTTCTCAATGTACTCGATACCAACTGGAATTCTTTCATCCTTCCACGAGCCTGCGCCACCATGTACAATAATCATTGGGAGTTTCATCTATACCACCCAGATTCGATTGTGAATCGTCGAAAAAACATCAGTGATAACATTATCTCTTAGTTGAATCTTTGCACTAAATCTGTGGATTGATGAAAATCACGTTCTTCTGTATCAATAGATTGACCTATCACCGTTAGTAGGTGGGAGCTGGACCACCACGTTGAGAATAACCACCCTGAATAGCATCTTTGAGTGCGGCGTATTCATATGCTGACTTGTCTAATTCACCGGATCTGTGGATGTAAACCTGGATTGGTATCTCATTTCCGAATCTCATCTCAAAGACAGCTTTTTCGGGCTTGAGGCAAAATACTGCGATTGTTATCGCCATGATTACACCAATCACGGCCACATAACTCATCATTGCATTCATCAATGCTGCATAGCTATACATTGGAAAACTAATACCTATCATTATGAAAACGAGTAAGAATATACTTGCAATCATGGCGATACATCCATAGCAACAAATCTTCAAGTCATGTTTAGCTTTTGTGAGAATAACCTGCCGCTCTGAAACAACCTCCATGACATAATCCGTTCCTGATGGAGAAGCAAGCCACGATCTCACTCTGTGTTTGATATCTTCCATTGAGTAATTATCAGGTACTGTGAATTCATCACCATATACTTCCACTCGAAACCCCTCTGATTATAGTAAGACATACTCTGCTACTCAGCTATTAATCTCATTCGGCGTTGTTAGCAGATTTATAGAAAGAAAACAAAGAGGGGCCAAAGACCCCTCCTATAAGCACCATGTCTTACCACTGAGTACCTTCGAATGCGGCTTTGATTGAGCCTTGCATGAGGTAGATAATGACAATCAATGAGATGATTAGACTTGGTATCATTGACATCATCAGAATCATTGAGGCTCCTGGAAGGATTGATTCGAATATGCTGCCCACCCAGAAAACCATGATAAAACCTATGACGAGTCCAATGACCTGCATGATTATTGCAGCCATTCTAGACCAAGGAATCATCTGAAATAGAGCGATACCGATAATCAAATCGATTATGGAGATCAATGCATAGTATCCTGCATATACAGCTCCATAGTAAAGATTCATTGGTGTTGTGACTAGATTTAATACACCGCCTAGAATGAGCAAGATTGCTAATATTGTTACACCCAGGGGTCTTTTTTTGACTGGTGCCGCGTAGCCAGTTGTTGGTGTTGGTATTTCCGCCATCTAATTTCCCTCCAAGTTGATAGGAGTTAGTTGCTGGATGAGTCTGAGTGTTAATATATCCCCCGCCTACGTAAAAACCTCGGCGTGTAATTCTCTTTTGTTGATAGAGAGGCAATCATGTAGACTTAAGTTCGTGCGGGACTCATAATGCGCGAGATGACGTCGATTAGGTTCCTTTCAAAAGACAATCTAAAATCCATCCATCAATCTACAATGGAAGTTCTTAGGAAGACCGGGATACAGGTGAAGAATGAAACAGCTTTGTCACTTCTCAAGGAGAATGGTTGTAC
>MEHG01000061.1 GCA_001940705.1 Candidatus Thorarchaeota archaeon AB_25 | reverse complement strand
GTTGTATCACTCCTCTAGTGTGAACTCCCATCTACAGTATGCATCTTCGGGATGTTCGCCTGGTGGACAGAAGACACAACGAGTCTTTATCCGCGGGTCGATGGTTTCAGCAAAGTAGCTATACTCAATCTCTCCTACCGGCCGACATGGAAAGTCTGGCAATCCTTTCCTGTTTCGTGCTACCTGTACACGGCACTCGTTCATCGTGAAGTGTAGAGTATTCTTATCTGCCCATTCGAATGATTGTTTATTCAATCTGGCATACACACGATATCCAAGAGCACGTTCAAGTGATTTGAGACCTCCATTTGCAGGAATATCGAACTCCTTCATTATCCGACGGGCTTCTATAGGTGAGAATATCTTCCATGCTTCTTTATCCATCTCAATAGCTACATCCATACCATACTTCTTCTCCAGTGCTAGGAAGTATGCCCCGTCCATAGCTTGCCAAGCTTTTGCATATACGTCGATTACCTTCAACAACTGCTCTCTAGGAAGATTATCAATCATCACTCTTCCTCCATTTCACTCTCGAGATTGACTCAATATGAGTGATTGGGTCTGGTGATAGCTGTCCACAAGTCTTTAATTGAAGCAGTCTTTCGAGAGCTCGGATGGACTGAGAAATGACAGAGTCGTCTTCTGAATCGGATAGTCCAAAACGTTTCTACCCATTGGCTTTCCTCCAAATTATTAGACCCCAAAATTGTTTCATTGGTGGTCTTACAGTTCTTGCTGGTGTTGCCATGGCTTACAACTTAGCTCGAGTTGGTGCCATTTCCATTCACATTCCTCTATTCATCTATGGCTACATCACATACTTTTTCGTGGCCGCAGGAGGTAATGTCGTAAATGACATCTTTGATATCGAGGTCGACAAGATCAATCGTCCGCATCGAGCTCTACCAAGTGGGAGGATGACGATAAAACAAGCATGGGTATACGTAGCATTCCTAAGCATTGTTGGTCTTGTGTTTGCAATTCTCACCGGTCCTTACAGTTCACTGATTGTTCTTATTTTCCTAATCATTGGCTATGTCTATGCAGCGAAAGTAAAGACACTTGGACTTGCAGGCAATTTCATGGTGGCATTTTCTTTCGCGTTTGGAATACTCTATGGTGCTTTTGCATTTGGTGAAACTGTTGGATTTCCTCTAACAAATACAATTCCAATACCACATTGGCTCTTCTTCTTCACAGCTTTCCTCATTCTCCAAGCCCGAGAAACCATAAAGGGTGCTGAAGATGTTGAAGGTGATGCGGAAAGGGATGTTCGAACCATTGCCCGAATCTATGGCTATAATGTAGCTGCAGCAGTTGCTGCAACACTAAACTTCATTGGAGTCCTCAGCTATGTACTGATCTGGGTCTGGGGTTTCGCAAGTTGGGATTTATGGCTGTTACTCCTCCTAGGAGCAGGTATAGTCACAGGGGCTGGAATTGCGCCTCTCACTGGACCCGACAACGAACGAGCTCTTCTGATTGGTAGTACCTTGGATAAAGTTGGTGCACTAGTGGGTCTGATTGCCTTTGTTATCATCCCGCTCTATGGAATCCTAATTTAGTGGACCTGCCAAAATGTCCATATTAAAACAACAACACACGCAATTGCAACAAATGCTGCCCACATGGTCGAAGTGTCATGTGCCTCCCTGATTCCAAAGATCAGCAGATATCCTGTCCACAAAAACGCGCCTGTCGTCATGATATCTATCGTAAACCAAATTCCTGAAGTATACGCCCAGTTTATCACTGCTGGTGTCAATATTGCAAGAGACCCCGGGTCAAAGTTGACAACATCCGGATATGGCTGCAATGCTACGAGAACCACAAGAATTGCCACAATCCTGACTAGAATGACCGGCATCATACTATAGCCGACCACGGACAGGGTCTTCATCCTTCCTCCAGTGCCCCCCGCGATTTTAAAGGCAAAGTGTGCAAACGCAGTCCCAACTATCAGGTAGATAATACCAATCATTATACTTGGCATCATCCCTACAAGAGCAAATATCCACACTGATCCACCTTGGGGGCTTAATACCAAGCTAGCCTGGCCAATTTGACCAGATGTTCCATTCACTACAACATTAGTTGTGATTTTGGATGTCAGAGAAAGAAACAATCCCGCAACAATCAGCGCATTAATCACAATTATCATGAATGGTCCTGCTGAGTCCGGTCTTTGACCTATATCCCGATAAGTAGCTGCTGGTCTTCTGATTATTCCCCACATTCTCTCACGAGTTCCCATGAACTTGACTTCAGGAGATTCAGGTCTCTTTAGGATTGGCAGAATCCGTTCAAGGGTCTCTTCTGCAATGGTTTCCTTACAGACAGGACAGGTTGTTGCATCAGCCGGAACAGGGCTGTCACAGAACTCACAGCGCCGCACGATTCATCATCTCATAGGGAGTGACGTACAGGATAGAATGTCGCGTCTGTCTATTTAAGCGAATTCCGGTTGAGTACAGCTCACCACATTCCAAAGCTCTTGAAAATATCCGTCTTGTGAACTATGATGAACGGAATCAATGCATCCCACATACTCTGGAACGCATTCAGAATAATAGCATAGCCCAGAATGAATTCCACGGTGAGGAAAGGTAATGCAATGGCTCCATACATGAGGTTCACAGGAACCATAATCGCAAGCCGCAGAATGAAGGCTAATATCATCAGTGTTGCATAAAATCTTGGTTTAGAGAGGGTCTCCCCCCCTACCTCGTTTCCCAGTCTACGCACACCAAACCATGGGACAAGTATCATCGGTAAAGTTGCTAGCAGTTTGAATACGGGTCCTATTGCCGTTGGATCGTACAAGAATAATCCGAAAGTACCTGAAAATACACTCACTATTCCTACCCAGTAACCACCTAATAGGAATGCAATCACCCAAAATATTGAAACTGGATCAAAGAGAGCTATCCCCCATCCTGGTATCCTTGGAACAAAGGACGCAACTGGAGCAACAGCAATCGAGAGTGCGGCCAGTACACTTGCTGTGACAACCTGTTTGACTTTCTCAGCGCTCTCTGAAGTCATTGAGAGTTCCATGCCATCATGACCCTCATCTTCAGAAGTTTGATCTACCATTTTTTGCGCCCCATGGGTGATGATGTCGACCATACATTTGCAGCCGCGTATGTCCACTTATTAATTTACCCATAAAACGTTACCTACTCATAATTGAGTAAGACGACTCATGTTGAATCGTCTAGTAACCTCTCACTTCTTCCCGGAAAATCCTCTGATGATGCTGGCTTGAACTTAGGTCTTCTCATCATATGGAGTAGTTTTCGTGTGGGCTCTAGCCAGTCTGGATTGATTCTCCATTCTGCCCAATCAATACCTGATGTCAATGAGGTTCTACTCAAAATCAATCGTGACGCTACTAGTTCATTCATTCCATTCAGTATTGTACCAATTGTCACTGCTCCCACAATTGGTCGTTCTTGACGTGCAGCTCTAAGAAGGTCTGCTGTTGTGACCCAATTGCCATCCTCAATGAGGACCTTCAGTACCCTTGATCTGACTGGGTCTGATTCAATAGCTCCCTTTAGGGGGGCAAGATTAATGGGTTGAAGTCTTCTTGCTGAAGTTTCTGATCTGGAATAAGCGTCCTGATCATGACCATTATGGAATGAACTGAAGTCCATACTAATGCACCATTCTTAACCCTAGTCCAAGCCTTTTGAAACACAGTATTATCTCGGTTGTGCATATACCTTACACAACTGTTATAAAAGATAATCTTCATGTTCAGATGATTGTGATGAGTGTAAAGGAGCCAATGGTTGGATTATTCAGCAAGAGTTTCGATAAGCCCTCCGATCTATTATGTTGCGCATTTGGTCTTCGAAATAGTGAGATTGACACATACTTTTCTTTGATTTCAGGTCCAAAAGCAGTCGAGGAGATAACTGAACTCATCGGGAAAGATAGAAGCACCGTTCAGCGTGTTCTCAACAGACTTCTCAAGAAGAATTTGGTTGAACGTAGTACACATTTCATAGAGAGGGGTGGATACTACTATGAGTACAGTGCGAAATCGACCGATGATGTTAGGGAAGAGATTCTAGCCCAACTTGAAAAATGGTATAAAGCAACCAGAAGCTTCTTGAAGCAAAGCTGGTCGCAAACCCCTCAATGATTTCATGAACGAGGAACGTTCTGATGGAATTTATACCAATACGGAGAAACACTGTCGCACTTACGACACTCGCAATGATTGCTGCGCTTGGAATCGTTGTACGTGTCTTTGTCCATATTCCATTGATTTTCGGTGTTGTTGACTTAACACCAGGCTTTCTGTTCTCGCTTCTTGGCGGTGTGATTGGAGGTTTACCTGGTGGTATTCTTGTGGGTGCAATAACAGGTCTAGGTGGAGCAATGGCAATGACTGAACCGCCACTCCTACCCATGATTGGAAATATCTGCCTGGGAGTAGGTGCTGGGTATGCACTTCATCTCGTCACGAATCGTGACAATCTCAGATACTACATACTGATCATCATTGGCGCTCCTATTATTGGTGGGTTTATTCCGACCTTTGTCATTTCGCTTCTGTACTTTGATCCTCTTGGTATAGTGCTTGCAGCTGCGATTGCCGATACAATCCAGACCCTCATCTGGGTTTTTCCTGCATTGCTAATTGAGAAGTATATCATCCGTCCTCTCATTGGTCATTACATATACCCTCAGACTGAACAACTCGAACTAGATGAAACAGAAGGTAGTCTATCATGAACGGCTCTGAAAGAAGACAAAAAACCGTTGAGATCGACATTCGAAAAGACCTCTTTGGTGCCAACGAGAATGCCGCAGCACTCAATACTGAGATTTTCAAGAAGCACGGTATAATCGCAATTGACATCATGGGGTCCGTTGGAACCGGGAAGACCCAATTAATCGAAGCCCTCTGTGATCGTCTTCGAGAAAAGTATCGTATTCTTATGCTTGCTGGCGATTTGGCCACGACAATAGATGCTGATCGTGTGGCTTCACATGGTGTTGATACAGTCCAAATCAACACTGGGACTGCATGCCACTTAGATGCGAGGATGGTGAAAGTAGCGCTTCAGAAAGTCGATCTGGCGGACTATCAGGTTGTCTTCATTGAAAATGTCGGGAATCTAATCTGCCCCGCTGGTTATTCTCTAGGCGTAGACAAGAAAATCGTTGTAGTGAGTGTCACTGAAGGTCCTTACATGGTCCGGAAACACCCACTCACAATAAAACACGCAGATATAATCATCATCAATAAAATAGACCTCGTGAATGCACTCGAATTCGACATTGATGCTCTTGAGGCTGATATTCGTGAAGTTGATGCAAAAATGCCAGTTCTTAGGGTGAGCTCCAAGACCGGTGAAGGCATTGACAAATTGATCGAGGTCTTGCATCTCTGAATTGACTACTGCAGAAGCTGGTCCAAAGCCGTCTTCACACCCTGTATATGACCTGCTCCTAGAACTGCGACTATTCCTCCCTCAACGTCATTCAAAATGAAATGCAACGCTTTTGCTACATACTGATCTCTTTGTTCTATCAACACGTTTGCTAAACCTGGAAACTCAGACCTGAATTGCTCCATCAGGTCGTCCACTGCTCCATCCTCCTTGAGCATTGCAAGCAGGTCGCTTGCTCCCCCTTCTTCGATTTCTTTTGTTGCATCTGGTAACATACCTGTCAGTCTGTACATTTCATCAACAGGTACTTGCATCATTGCTTGGACTGTTGCAATCATTGGACGATCCACCAGAGCAATTTTTGCGCCGATGGCCCTACCTTCCTCTATTGCAGCAAGCATTTCATCTCCCACATCTGAACCTGTGATTTTACCCAAACTCTTCTCCAATATCGCTAGCTGAAGCATCAAATCCTGTGCCATGTCCTCTGCACCGGGAGCCACAATCTCGCCTTCTTCGGGAGGATTCATCAGTTGTTGGTATCTATCATGATCCAACTCTACTGCAACAACTTCTGGTTTTGTTTCTCTAACTACGCGTCTTGCTTCTTCCACACTCTCAATGTCAGTATGTATCACCGAAACGAATACAATCCGTTCTGATTCATATACCACTCAAAGACACGCTCAAACTATGGAATGCACACCAAGATATCATCTTTTTGTACAACGGAATCTGATGGTAAACGTTTATTGGTGGATGACGTTTCTTATGGCTCTGTAGACCAAGAGTAGTATTAAGAGAAGGTTTTTCACGGACCTAACGTTTACTACGGCCATCCAAACAAGGGAGTAGGAAGAGAAGCATGACCTCTGACTTGGAATTAACATTCGCTAAGCTGATGAACCCGCGTATGAGTGCGGGATTAATGGTCCTTTACAGTCTCCTTGGAGATTTGAAGGGGAATCCGGTCGAACCTCGCGAGGTTCGTAAGGCTGTGGACAATCGTGTGGATAAGAGACGCGTTTCGAAACAGTCTATCACTAACGCCGCGAGACGGCTTGAAGAAGCAAACATCATTGACCGCAAGGAAAACAGGTATAGAGTGAACCATGGATATTTGATCTCGGTGTTGCTCAATACGGTCCTTGAGATGACTCATCGTATTGACGACCTTGAGGACGAGATAATTGCATTGAAATCACTAGAGCGATAGTCGCATAGCTTTTTCCCTACTCCTCGAATTTGGCCGAATGTTTACTCAGATACTTTTGGCGTGCTATGCCTGTAATATGCACGTTTATCTTATATGAATGGATGCAAGTAAAAATAAGACCCACAACACTGGTTGTGGTTCGGAGGAAAGACATATGTCTGTTAGACCAACCGGAGTAATCATTATAGCACTACTACAGCTGATATCATCTCTAGTAGCAATTGGGCTAGGTGTATTAGTACTCGCTGTTACACTTGCACTCCCACTGCTAGGAATGCTATTAGCGTTAATCCCATTGATCATCGGATTCATTGGGTTGATCCTCTTCTGGGGATTGTGGACATTGAAAGGATGGGCCTGGTTCTGGACTCTATTCTTTAACTTTGTCGGTGTGTTACTAGGTCTCTTGAGTTTTGACCTAGCTGACATGGGATTCCTACTTTCATTTGGCCTCAATCTCATTATCGTAATCTACCTATTGATACCCTCTACAAGGGCTGCCTTTAGGTAATTGCTGATAACTGGAAGAACAACTAGAGAAGTTCTAGCAAGTTTTACTAGCTGGAACTTCCCTCTCTCCTTTTTTTTGAAACCACCCGCACTCAGATGATTAGGTTTAAGACAACCTCAAATCGAGGAGGGGTGGGGATATTGATTGAAGTTATCAAAGGATGCATTCTCGAGAGCTGAAGAATTCATATATTCCAACGCAAGAAGACTCGATGTTCGGCTCTTTGAACATCATTTCAAAGGCGGGTCCAAAGATAATGTACTCCAAGAGCTAAAGAAGTACCAAAATTCTGATGGTGGTTTTGGAAATGCAATTGAACCTGATTTTAGGCTTACCGCGTCCTCAGCAATGGCGGCTTCTGTTGGGTTGCAGTATTGTGTTGAAGTTGACACGGATTCAAATGATGAAATCATCACGACAGCAATGGATTATCTAGTGACTACCTTTAGTATTGAACATGCATATTGGCAAAAAACTCCAGTGTTAGTGAATGACGCACCACATGCGCCATGGTGGCATGTTGATGAGATTAAACCTCCAGCTGAACCTTCGTGGGCAAACCCTAACGCCGAGCTGCTGGGGTATCTTCATCGCTTCCAGGAGCACGTTCCGATGGAGATACTTGTTCAAGGACGCAAACGAGCTCTTGAAAATCTGAACAATCTTGACACTATTGAGAGTCTATACTGTTTCATGTGCTGGGAACGAACATATCAATCACTACCTGAGCCGGTAAAATCGCTCATCTCTGTGAAGGTTGAAAAGACTCTCCAAACCTTCGAACCAAATCCAGACACTCTCGGAGAGATTCGAGTATTCTGGATTGCACCCACTCCAGAATCGTTTCTATTGAGTTTTCCAAGTCATATATGTTCGCTCCATGACTACGAGATGGATAGACAAGGCGAAGATGGTGGATGGTGGCCCACATGGAAATGGGGACAATATGAAGATGTCTGGCCCATCGCAGAGAGAGAGTGGGCAGGGAAGATTACAGTGGGTAATCTAATTGCAATGGACAAATTCAATCTTCTAAATGACGCTTAGCCAAATAGGTTGATCCTCTTACCTAATCCTTTCTTCTTTGCAGCTTCGTATACTATTTTTGCAGCAGCGATGTCTTGGGCTGATAGTCCAGTAGAATCGAATAGGGTGATTTCGTCATCAGTTTCTCTTCCCAATTTGTTACCGTTTATGATTTCACCAATCTCGGCATGGATATTACTCTCATCGATCAAGCCCTGAATGAGAGCATGTTGAATCTCCCCTATCTTGCGGCATTGCTCCAAACTATCAACCACAATCTTTGAAGCACGAGTCATGATATGTGGGTCCAGTTCCTGTTTTCCTGGTCCGTCTGCACCTATTGCATTGATGTGCATCCCATCTTGAATCGAGTCTACATTGACAAGGGCTTTTCTAGACGGCGTGACTGTCACAAGAATATCTGCATCGGGAGCTACAGCGTCTGGAGTGTCTACTACGTTAATATCTATTGAGAGGTCCTCTGTCATCTGGTCTTTATACTGATTTGCTATTCCTCTATCAATGTCCCAAATCTTTACATCTTGGATGTCAAACACCTCATTGAGTGCTAGGAGCTGCATTCTACCCTGAGTTCCCGCACCTACAATGCCTACCTTTTGTGAGTCCTTCCGAGCAAGAACACTTGCTGCAACTGCTCCAGCTGCCCCAGTTCTGTATGCTGTGATGTGTGTTCCATCCATGATTGCTAGCGGCATGCTTGTTTCCAGATCTAGTAGAACGATCACGGCGATTCCTGGAGGCAACCCCTTCTTCTGATTATCATAGTATCCTGATGCAATCTTGGTACCCATGAGTCCAAAATCCTCCACAAATCCTGATTTGATATCGACCTCACCATTATGCTGGTGAACATCAAGATGCTGGACACTGGGCATCTGAACTCGACCATTTGCAAAGGCAGAGTATGCCACCCTGACCGCGTCAATGGCTTCACTCATAGACAAACAAGATTGGACCTCAGATTGAGTCAATATGATAACATCTTCCATTATCAAGCCTCACTGATATTACGTCCTGGGTAATTTGGAACATCGCAAAATAGATTGTGGCTCACCTATTTCGTATAGGGTAAGACAATTCTGAAAGCTGCTCCTTTCTCTATATCTAGTAGTTCAATAGTGCCCCCACAAGCTGCAACAATTTGCCTAGCTAGGTATAGCCCAAAGCCATGGCCATCTCCAGAACCACCGCGCTGGAAAAGGTTACTTTGGAGTTCTTCTTTGATTCCTGGTCCCTTGTCACTGACTGTGATTATCGCGTTCTCAACGTCCTTGGACACTTTGATGTTTACAGTTGGGTCATTACCCGCGTACTCGGCAGAGTTCCTAAACAGGTTAGCAAAAGCCATCTGAAGCATCGAACCTCCGACGACCTCAATATCCTCTGTTTCATCATCAGCCTCAATATCTATTGATAATCCCATATGCGCCTTTACAGCTTGGTGCGAAGACATTTCTAGAATTGGTATCAATCTATTATCCGCGTCGGAAATCTCGGGTTTGAATGCTTTAATCAGACTCGTCATTCTAAGTGCAGAGGCCTGGGCAGCTTCTAGTAACTCGAGTGTCTTTGGTGAGCATCCATCTGGAACCAGTAGTGCAGCTTCAATGTATCCAAGAATTGCTTGAAGGTCATTACCAGCATCATGGCTCATTAATGAAGTGTAGAGTTCGATAATCTTGTGTTGCTGATCTCGATATTGATCCTGTTGTCGATTATGCGCCATCCAGAAATAGAACCCAATCACGCTGATACCAAATCCGATTCCAATCGTTGCCGTGTAAAAGTCTTCAGTTGATGGCAACCCTACCGGATCGAATGTATCGAGGTACTCCCCAAGGAATTTTTCCACAGCTGAGATGAAGACCATACCCCATCCAATGCTCAATGGAAGATGAATCCTAGGAGTGTCAACGAATCGTTGAAAGACCAATACAAGGGAGAACGAAACGAATGCTAGGAATCCGTAGAATGCGAGAATATCATACTCAAATGATCTAAGGGGATATATTATATTATATACAATTGTGATTACTGCTGCAATCGCAAGTAGAATGATTGGAACTATCACTTTCTTTGTTGTAATCATATGACTCTTCAACACACATTCAAGATTCTAGGTTCAGCGGGGTTTCGTGTTGGAAATATTACGAATTCGACTATGTAAATTAATCTCAAACAGCTTGCTATTTCTTCTGATAGGAACTCATTGCGCGTTTCATGTGTCTTCAAGACTTTCTTAGTTTTGGAATTGTTTCCTGTGCGATCTTCTCAAACATAGGAATCTGGTCTGGTGCAAAGAACGGATAGAAGAATACTAACTCATTGATTCCCAATGCTGTATATCTGTCAACAATCTCAATGAACAGCTCTTCTGAAGCAAATGCCGTGTTTGCCTCAGCTCCAAATACAAGCAATGAACGTCTGAGAGACCCCGGATCACGACCTATCTTCTCACAGTATTTGTCGAGATACGAGATTCGTTTCTGCGTGTTCTCAACTACAATTTCATGAGGTGCTCCAAAATCCGCCCCGAAAGAGACCCATGTGTCTGCATACTCTGCAGCAACCCTCAGAGATGCCTTGATATGCGCCGCCACTACAAGCGGAGGTCTTGGTTTTTGAACAGGACCTGGAGCCATTATTGCATCCTTGAGTTTGTAGTACTTTCCTTCAAAGCTTGAAGTAGTGTTTCGGAGTAGTGTATCAACTATCTCCACTTGTTCCTTCAGTCGCTCAGCCCGCTCCTTGGTTGGCCAATCATCAATTCCTGTCATTGTATAGGATGGGTCTATACTGCCCGGTGCTCCAGCACCTATACCAACCTCAAGTCTTCCATTTGAGATGTGGTCCACTGTCATTGCTTGTCTAGCTAGGACTGCAGGATGTCGGAATGGTATTGCGGTAACTAAGGTGCCTATCCTCATTCGCGTGGTGCAGTTTGCCAATGCTGCCAACGTGGTCCATCCCTCCAACCATGGACTTGTTGGATTCGCATAGTTTACGAAGTGATCAGCAATCCAAGTGGAATCAAATCCCAATGACTCAAACTTCTGCCAGAGTTTGACTAGTTCCGGCCACGGAAAATCTTGCAGTATTGCTGCTCCAAAACGGAGTGATTGATTGTCTTTCTCTGTTTTCAAATCACTGTCACCTTTTACACATCAATTGGGTGCTAAAATCTACATATAATCAAAAGTCACATTCTGAGGTCACACAATGTGTTTTTAACAAACTCTGATTTGACAATATTCGAGAGGTTGGAATCATGGATTTTACTTTTTGCTCACATTGTGGAAATACCCTTGAGCCATCCCAAGACCAAGAGTGGGACTTCGAATGCTCAAAGTGCAATCAACGATACTACATCAACCCAACTCCAGTTGTCGCAGCACTTGTTTTCTTAGACGATAAATTAGTCATTGTTTCCTCGAAAAACAAGGATCTCTGGGGATTGCCAGGCGGGTACGTTTCAATTGGTGAGAGCCTTGAGGAAGCAATTATTCGTGAGGTGTTGGAAGAAACCAATCTCCAAATCAGAATCATTGATTTCTTAGCTTCCTATCCCATGATGAAGAATGAAAGAAACCTCGTGTTTGTTGTATTCATCGCGGAGGTTGATGACGGAGAACCGAGAGCTGGCGATGACGTAGATGAACTACTGGTGCTCACCCCAAAGGATGCCTATGAACAGCTCACAGGTAAGTTTGCTAAGAAGGCACTTGAATATTGGATGAGCCTTGCCACAGATTTATGACCTTTCAGATTTATTATTTGGTAGAGTATACTGAGGAGCCGGGAATGAAAGAAGCCATGTCCTCGCACGATCTTAAAGGTCTTAGTTTAATCTCTGATTATTACATGATATGTGGAGCCGCGGTATTTGGAGTAAGTCTTCTACTATTATTCACGGGTTCTTTTGTTGCACTTATTGCAATAGGGTATGGTGTCATCATCATCGCAGTTGGACACTATCTTGATGATTTGCACCCCGCCGCATGGTGGTTTGCAGTCTTATCCAATTTAGTGCCTCTTGCTTCCTATCTATACAACTTCCTTGTTAACTATAATCTCACCATGGGTATCACTTTCATCCTCAACCTAGCATTGGCCATCCTAATCATAGGTTATCTTCTGAAACCTAAGGTCCGAAATCATTTTTTTGTAGAATCTGAGAATTAGTAAATGGGGCCCGAAGGGGGAATCGAACCCCCGTCAGAGGAGCCACAATCCTCTATGCTGCCGTTACACCACTCGGGCCATAGCGTAACGATACCGTAAGTATCGTAGCGATTTCAGGCTCTATGATTTTGACTTATTAGCTTATCCTTCTAGAACCACACGGATATCTTAGTTTCTGCGTTTATGGCAAATTTATAGTAGGTAACAAGATTTTGTTGATTCCGATTTATCTTCGGAAGTGGTTCACCAAATGCGATTGGGTCTTGCACAAATGGAATTGAAACTCGGTGATGTTGATTACAATGTGAAAAAGGCAAAAGAACTGCTAGATGTTGCCGAAAATGACCATGTAGATGTGTTAGTTCTCCCGGAAATGGCTAATTCTGGTTACTATTTCGATTCGTATGAAGAAGTGAAGACGTGTTCTGAGAAGATACCTACTGGTCCTTTGTCGAAAGAACTAATCAAATGGTCTAGGAAGGGGCGTCTAGTTGTAGCTGGGATTAATGAATCCACGGATGATGGTCTCTATAACTCAGCCGTGATTATAGCAAATGGGACTCACTTGGGAACCTATAGGAAGCATCACCTCTTTGGTTCTGAGGAGGAGTGGTTTTTAAGAGGACCCAATGAGCCACAAATCTTTCGGCATGATAATCTTGAATTCAGCGTCATAATTTGTTTTGAATGGAACTACCCTGAGAGAATCAGGAGCGCTGCAAAAAATGGTGCAAAGATAATTCTTCATCCTGTGAATAGTGGTAATTACCGTTGGCGAGATGCAATGAGAACCATAGCCATTGATAACGGTGTTTTTACCGCTTCAGCAAATAGGGTAGGACGAGAGGGAGATTGTACGTTCTCTGGAGAATCCTCAATAATTAATCCAAATGGGGAAATCATACTAAAATTGGATTCACAAAGTCATCAATTAGGGTGGATTGATATTGAGTAAACTTCTTTCACTGCTACGTACTTCATTACTACCAATGTAACAAAATCTTCCTGCGATTTTTGATTGATATTGTTCTAACAGACACCGATTAATAGCTGATTTGTACGGAAGAGGGAACATCACTAGTTACTAGCCGTCGTAGTCTGACTAGTCCGCTTAGTTAACAACAAATACGTTTTGGAATAGCAAATCTTAGTTCAGAGATTTAAGAGGAATGTGTACTGGTCATCTTCGATGCTAAGTTTGCTCTCAATTAGCTTGCCTGTTCTATGGATGAAGTCAATCATTGGGATATTTTTTGGATGAACATAGGCAATGAATGCATTGACACCCTTACTCTTCGCAATCCGCATCATCTGTTGCAGGAGGAACGTACCAATACCCCTGCCCTGATAT
>MEHG01000060.1 GCA_001940705.1 Candidatus Thorarchaeota archaeon AB_25 | reverse complement strand
CATTCTTATAACGCTTCTTATAACAGTGTTATAGAAATTTGAGGTGATTCGATGAGACCGCCTTGTGAGATTGTACAGAGGGACTTCTTGCGCACTACAAGAACATTCGTAGCGAGGTCTCTAAAAGAGGAAGGGTTTTCGCAGACCGAAATTGCTTTGAAAATGGATTTAACACAAGCTGCTGTGAGCAAGTACCTGAGTCAACCATTGGCAAAAACGAAATTAGCCGGTGATATTACTCGCCTTACCCACACCCTCACTGAGATGCTAAAGACTGGCGATTCAGGTGCTGATCAAATTGTCAGAGAGATATGTTCAGCTTGTATGCGTTCAAGACTCGGGTCAACTCTCTGTGAGATGCATCAAGACAAGGTGCCCTCTCTCAAAGCTGTGAATTGTCAAGTATGTTCTCAACTACTTGGAGGGAGAGATGATGAACTTGCAGATCGTGCAACAGTCATTGGAGATATTCTGGAAGCTCTGAGAATCATCGAGCAGTCTGAAACCTTCGAAGCTATTGTCCCTCAAGTCCGGGCTAACCTTGTTGCCTGTAATAGTCCTGCTGAAACGGTGAAGGATGTTGCTGGAGTGCCCGGAAGAATAACTATCATAGATGGTCGGGCTCGTGCTCTCATCAGTCCTCAATTTGGGGCGTCCCAGCATACTGCAGAGTTATTATTGCATGCTAAGAAAACATGGCCGCGAATTCGTGCGTGTCTATGTGTAAGTGGAACACAGAATGTAGTGAGGATTGTCACAAGAGTCGGTTTTCAAGTATTGTCTATGCAAGAACCTGAGAGCACTGCTTCCAAGATCATCGAGTCTCTTAAGACAGCAAATCAGGTGCCTGGACAAAGAACATCATTTCCAGCTATTCATGTTCCAGGTGGGTATGGTATAGAACCAATTCTGTATCTATTTGGCCCAAGTGCAAAGGGGCTCAGTGAACGGAGTATTAGACTGAGTGATGCTATGAAATCCTGATTCATCTTAGAGTTGTCTTACATCAGTTTATTTTATCCTTAACCAGAATGAGACTCGCTACATGTCAGGGGCGTCCAGCGATGGTTACCATTCGACAGGGAATGATGAAGGATTGCACAGACCTTCTTGAGGTATATCAAGGTACACGATGGTTCTATCGCACAATACCTGGAGGATATACTACGGTTGAGCAGGTCAAGGATGAACACATAGGGGCTGCGTTTGAAAGATGGGGCTGGCTTGTGGCAGAAGAAAAAGGGAAAGTAATTGGCGAGATTGTGTTCAGAGCTGAGAAGAATCCCGTGTCCGGAAAAGTAGGTATAATTCGAAATCTAGACATTGATGTTCGAAATCAGAAAACAACAATCGGAACAAAGCTCACGAGGGCTGCAGAAGAAGTGCTCAGAAAGAAGCGAGTAGTGCGTGTTGTGGCGACCACTCCACCAGCTGCTTATAACTACTGGATGAAAGTGAAGTATTTCGCCAGGGGATCCATCATGAACATTAGTATTTCCACGGTAAAAATCCCAAAGATGAGAACCCCCAAAGTTAAGACAGTACAGTTGAAAGATGTGAGGAAGCTACCAACATCAATGAAGTTCTCGCACATTGCTTATCCTGGTTCATTGGCTGAACTTGCCGCTACGTTGATTGACGGTGATCTCAAAGGCAATCTTATGGAATACTATTCTGAAGAGCGGCTTGTTGGGGTTGGCGTTGTGGCTCAGATTGATGCGAAAACTGCGGCGTTTGCAGCAGATGTCACTAAACGCGGTTTAGCTGTGGCTGATATTGTCATCTCCCGGACTGCAGGATTTCCTCTGAAGTGGAAGGCAAAGAAAGTGATTTCAATGATCCCAAAGGACCACCTCGGTGTTTTCACTTCTTCTGCCAAGTGGGCCTATGAGCTGTCGACTGATATTCCAGTCACACGGCTTCTATGATTATTCTCCTTCACCCGTCATAATGAATGGCATTACCCAGTTAGCAAATACGAGTGAGCTACCAATAGCCCAAATACTGGCCAGATTCACGTGCCATAAGATGAATGGAATTGTATTGAAGCCAAGCACTAGAAATGCAGCAGCAATCACACTGACGAACACCAAGTCAAGGATAATCACTGGTCGGATTGGATGACCATCCTTTCTTCGATATATTGGGACGAACATTGCAACTCCAAAGAGTATAAGGATACTAGCAATTTCTTCAATTCTTAAGGAGGCAAACCCGAATACTCTCTCAACTTCGGATGTTTCACCTTCCGGAGTACGCATTACGACTCTAACGACATGTTCAGCCTTGCTATAATTACCAACATTGATGAAAAATGTGAAAGAACCATCACTCACATCAACTGTAAGATTTTCATAATCTCCGATTAAGATGTCATCAACATAGATGGAAACTTCCAAGGTATTCCACTCTGTATCAACATTGATAGTGAACTCAGCATGTCCAACAAGGACAGCAGTTGTTGTTGCGAACCTAAGTATTGGTACACCATAATTGTCGATGATTAAAACCATCGTGTACTTGTACACGTGCCCGAAACTGTCGTATGCTTTGAAGGTGACATTGTGTTCTCCTTCTGAGAAATGTGTTGTATTGAAGTGTACTATATTCAGTCCTATATCTAGAGTGATGTTGGATACATCAGAAGCCAGAACACCATCAACGTACAAAGACAACGTAGCATTATCGTAGGGTGATTCGATTCTCACTCTAATTTCTTGATTTCCTTTGATCACATCGTGGCTGGATAGTTCTGATACAAACAGCCTGACATGATCAAGGAACACAAGTGTCCTCTCGATAGAAAATGTTTCGCCCTCCAAAGTGTAGACTGTTATGTTGATGAGATGCTCACCATTTTCATACCGACTTGAGTTCAATGAGTAGTTCCCCGCCCCCATTGGAATCAGGGTCGCATTGAATTCAGGAGCAAGTTCGCCATCAACTGTTATATTGAGATAGATTTGTTCATATGTGGAAGATACATTCAACCACAAATCTGCAACTCCGGTGATTGTTTCAAGTTCAGCGGGTGCAATGAAATCTAGACCTGGAGCACCATGATTATCCACTACGAATTCAACAAAGTAAGATCCAAAGGCATATTCACCGGTTACATTGTATTCGAATACCAGTGTGAAGTTCAGTAAGCCCTCAGGCAGACCTGTCGTGTTCACCTGGATAACCTGCTCTCTGATTCCGATAGATGTCTTGTTAAAGTCCGACTGAATCTCTCCTTCAATGTAGAGTGTCAAGTTCAATGGATCATACTCAGAGCCAATAAGTAAAGTGAGGTTGAACAAACCAGATACTTTAGAACCGTATGAAGGTGACTGATGATCAATAGTGATTGGAACATCATCATTGTCTATGAGATATTCCAAGTACAGTTCCTGATATTCGCTTATAGCAAAGAGATTATACTCGAAGACAAAGGTGAAGTTGTTATAACCCTCCCAGAAACCGCTTGTATCTAATAAAACACTGATGTCGCCTGAACCGATTAATGTCGGCGTGTAGGGTGCTTGAGCAACTCCATCCACAAGAACGGTCAGGTTGAGGTTTCCATAATCATGAGTGACATTGAGATCAATGCTGGCGATCCCTTTCAAAGTACTTCCATTTACAGGGGTATATAATGATAATTCGAAGTTTACACCATCGTTATCAACAAAGTAGAGAAGATAGTATGTTTCCTTTTCTGCCAGATATTCAAAGAACAGCGTGAAGTTCAACATCCCCTCTGGCTGAGTTGTAGAATCCACATTGATTGCTTGAGCACCAGTTGTCAGATTTTCATGGTCATGTCCGCTGTATATCGAACCTTCAATCAGGAGTGTAAGATTCACACTAGTAAAATCAGATGTGATTACGATATTGATGTCGAAAATCCCTGACACTGAACTCCCATTTGCTGGACTTGTTAAAGCAATTGAAATGTTGGGAGAATCGTAACCTGAAACTATGAGGGTTTCAGTTGGTGTGATCAGGCCGAGGTCATTTTGTGTAGCAAAAGGTGATTGCATCTGAGTCTGTGCAGCTCCTACTAGCATCATCGTGACAATTAGGAGCGTAAACAATCTACTCGTTGTTTTCATTCTGTCGCCTTCCTGATACCCAGTAATCTGATTTCGGGCGGATACGGCTCCGAGAATTTGTACTGCTTTTAAGGCTAGCGCCAGTCGCATGACTGTACAGACTTGGAGAATATCTCATTCTTGAGCAGAATTATCTGTTCTTAACGATTCATGCAGAATGTAGAGGAATCCTTAGTTGACAATAAATCCTCCACCGATATTGGAAAGACTGCTGGTGCTGTCCCCTTTTGACAGTTGGTGAGAACAATGCATTCTTTACGAAAGTTGGCAGAGAACTACAAGTAGAAATCATTACTCGAACGGAGCATTCACTCTGATGACCACATCTGGAATCATCACCAATATTCAACGGTGTTCAACAGAGGATGGACCAGGTATACGTACCACCGTATTCTTCAAAGGATGTCCAATGACCTGTACTTGGTGTCACAATATTGAAACCATTGACCCGAACTCCTCTGTTGTCTGGTATGCGGTGAAGTGTATCGGAGACCAAGGCTGCGTTCGTGCATGCCCAGAGGGAGCTCTCGAAATGACTCCTGATGGTCTTCGGATTGATCGAGAGAAATGTGTGGTTTGCGGGACCTGTGAGGACGCCTGTCCCACTGGTGCCGTCAAGGTGATGGGCAAAGTCTGGTATTCCCATGACCTTGTGCAAGAGCTTCTTCGAGACAAGGTGTTCTTCGAAACCTCCAATGGTGGTGTGACTCTATCAGGCGGTGAGGCAACCTACCAGGCAAAGTTTGCAATAGAAACTGCAAAAGGATTGCAGAAAGAAGGAGTCCATGTTGCCCTTGATACATGTGGTTACTGCAGTGAAAAAGTTCTGCGGGAATTCCTACAGCATGTTGACATGGTTCTCTACGACTTGAAGGTCATGGATCCAATAAAACACAAGGAATACACTGGTGTTCCACTTGAAAAGATACTAACTAATGCTCGAATCATTGCTGAGAGCAAAAAACCTGTTTGGATCAGGACTCCGATTATTCCTGAACACACTGATGCAGAGGAGAACATTCGAACAATTGCTCGTTTTATAATCGAGAACATACCGAATGCTGAACGCTATGATCTCCTCGCATTCAATAGAATGTGCATTGACAAGTATGCATTATTTGATTTGGAGTATCCACTCAAAGATTATGACCTGATGGCTGAGGAAACTATGGATCACTTAGCACAGGTGGCACGTGACGAAGGTCTCTCTAATGTCGTGTGGTCAGGAATGACCAAGAATTCAAAGACAGCAGAGCGGATGGATGACCAAGAGGTTAAGACGTGTGGATGATTTCGGACTACAAAAGTGCCTACTGATGCGATGAAGGAATTTGTTTAATCCTGAGGTTTGAGGTGATTTTCGTCAGACCACAACGCTTTTTGTAACCTCTGAGCGTCTTGCTGTCGGTGTAGTGCTTGCAAGTGTGGGAGTACACAGCAAAGGATGGTCGTTCAATCACAGTTCGTGAAGCAAAGGTAGGCGATGCAAAGCATCTTCATGCAGGCTTCAAGAATGTCGTTGAAGAGCATATGTGGCTTCCAACTTTTACTCCTAATTCTCATGTTTCTGATTGGATGAACTGGATTGAGCGAACAAGACATACACGAGAGGCTCTCATCGTTGCTTATATCGAGAATGAATACGCTGGACATTTGTCGCTTCAACCTGAGGAATGGCATGCATCCCAACACGTAGCAAAACTCGGTATTATAGTAAGGAAGGATTGTCGCAGCATTGGTATTGGAAGGTCTCTCATGCTCTCTGGTGAGTCTGCAGCTCTTTCTAAAGATTATACTAAGATAATCCTAAGCACATTCGATGACAATGAGGCGGCTAGGAACCTCTATGACTCACTTGGTTATCGTATTGTTGGGATTCGTAGGAAACACTTCAACATGCCGAAGGGCTTTATAGACGAAGTGCTTATGGAGAAAGAGCTAGTTGACGAATGACCAAGGTGCTCTTTCATGTGGCGTACTATAGTAGACCACTTCAGTGAATCTCCACAAAGGCTGAAGGTGGCTGAAGCGATTGTCAGACATGGCTTTCATATCGAGGGTCCCGGTATAATCAAATGCGGAGACATCCGGATTCCTTTGAAGTCACTCGGAAACGCTCTTGGTATAGATCGTCGAACAGTCCGTGCAACCACAGAGGATATTTGTGAGGATGAGAATCTCTGTGAGTTCTTTTCGCTGTTGAGACCTGCTGGACCATCTCTTGAGAAAGTCAGAAGTGTACTCGGTTACGGAGTTGTGACCATCTTTGTTGAATCCCCCGACTCACCCGGAATTCTATCAGAAGTCACATCCATGATTGCAGGTTATGGTATTCCGATTCGGCAAGTCCTTGCTGAGGATGTGGCAATCTATCAAGACCCCTGTTTGAAGGTGATCACAGAGGAACCGCTACCTGGGAGAGTCATAGAAACCCTTGCTGATATCAAGGGTGTTCGTAAGGTGATCATCGACAAATGATTGAATGTCCGAATTCCGAAACTTGAAAAGGAGTAGGACCAGCGAGCGGTAGAGCGTTTTCTATATGGACCCCGAAGCCGAAGTGACGATGCCCATTGCAGATGGTCAAGATATTGAGGCTGATGAAAAACCTGGAGGAATGTATCAGGTTTGGATGTTAGCGATCTCACTAAGTATACTTCAGATTGGTTTCGGTATTGTTATTCCGATATTTCCCTTCTATATTGAGTCGCTTGGCATGGCTGGTTTGGAACTAGGAGCTCTTGCTGCATCATTTGCCGTTGCTCGGATTATTCTAGCAGGACCAATGGGTCGTCTTTCAGATAGAGTGGGACGAAGACCTATCCTGATATTCTCACTTCTTGGTTTTGCATTTTCCAATTTTGTCTACGCATTTGCAACGGATGTAATTGTGATGATATCAGCTCGTGCTCTTGAGGGAGCTGTTTCAGCTGGTTTCTTCCCAGCAGCTAATGCACTCGTATCTGATCTCACCACTATTAAAAACAGAGGAACTGCGATGGGTTATCTCAGTATGGGCAATATGGTAGGTTTTGTTATTGGTCCTGCTCT
Source organism: Candidatus Thorarchaeota archaeon AB_25 (assembly GCA_001940705.1). Classification (GTDB taxonomy): domain Archaea; phylum Asgardarchaeota; class Thorarchaeia; order Thorarchaeales; family Thorarchaeaceae; genus SMTZ1-45. The sequence continues at coordinate 6,685 of MEHG01000060.1, read as the reverse complement.
GGGCGGGTTTCTGGCTCAGTTTCTGGGAATTAGAATACCTTTCATATTAGCAGGAATTGCAACACTCTTCACAATGGTCCTTCTCTACATTCTTGTTCAAGAACCCGTGACGAAATCAATCAAAGATGCAGTACCCAAGATACCTATTCGAGAAGTACTATCGCGAGCTCGCGGATGCTACGGAGCTCTGGGAATGGCGATGTTTGCGAACATGTTTGCAATGGGAATTCTCGAAGTAGCTTTCATGCTCGATGCAGTGATCAACATCGGTGTTGAGCCATATGAGATTGGCATATTCTTCGGTGTAATTGGAATCACAATGATGATTGGAAACATAGTATTCGGAAAACTATCTGATCTGAGAGGTCGAAAATGGCTCATTGTGATTGGTGCTCTGATAGGAGCAGGGTCAATGGGAATGTTCATTCTTGCACAGGATACGGTTACACTCGTAATTGCAGGAATTGTCCTCTCAATTGGAATGTCAATGAGAGGTCCCGCAATTCAAGCTTTGATTGCAGATGTGACAGATCCTAGCGCATACGGGACAATGATGGGTGTATTCGGTGCGGTGAGTAACAGTGCTTATGCAGTGAGTCCACTTATCGGTGGCAAAATCTTCGACGACACTGGCTCAGCTGCATTAAGTCTTCTACTCGGTGGTGGAGTTTCAATAGCTGGCGCTGTTGTGGCAGCTGTTCTTCTACCCAGTAGTGCTAGTAAGGACACATGTGCCTTTGATTCTGAACCTGAAGTGGAAGGCATCGAGGTAACCTAACGAGGTTGGTTTTCTCTATCTACACTATTGTGGCAGAAACATAGGCAACTACGCTTGAGTTATCTTTCGTGATGTCTCCAGAGGTCGTGTACTTCAATACGTTGAATTGGACTGCACCTCTCTCTTTGGCAAAGACCATTGCTGCAGCTATTGGTCCTGCTCCACAAATACTCACCCTGTGTCCCTGTACAAAAGACAGGAACCCCTCTGGATCGAGGAACTCGAGATACTCCATGGCTTGATTATCTTTCTTTCGTGCACTCTCAGCTGACTCGAAGTGTGTGAAATCAGAGCTAGCGATTACCAGAATGTCCATCTCGTCTGCTAACTTAGCAATGGTTTTCCCAATAGACTCGCAGACTGCATAAGACTGATCTGTGATGCATATTGGCACAAAACTCACACCAGGTCCAACTGTGTATTGTAGGAATGGGACCTGAACCTCAAGCGAATGTTCATTGCTATGAGCTATACAGTCATTGCTAGCATATTCGTCCTCTTCAACAATGGCAGCTCCTAATACACCATCGAACTGCGCGACCCCTAGTGGTGTTTGCCAATCATCATTGCAGACAGCTAATCTAGCTCCGACTCCAGTATGATTTGGTCCAAGCAGGACAATATGATCCGGTATCCCGTCCTCAAAGATTTTCAGATATGTGTGAGCAGCTGGCATACCAGAGTACATGTATCCTGCATGTGGGGCGATGACTGCCTTTAGAGATCTAGATGAACCAGGGTCGCCCTCTGGAAGTTTTCCAGGTCCCAGAGAACCCATGAAACAATTCTTTAGACGTTCTTGGAGTATGTCCTCTTTGCCTTCGTAAAATCGTCCTGCAACTACTGGCATCCGAACCATTGTAATCCCACAGACTTCATAGTCACGTCATGAGAAAAGCCTTTGGTCTCTCTGAGTTGCTCATCCAGAAAACTCACACAGTATGACACTATTCCATACCTAGGGCTTTGAGAAGGTACCCAACTAAAGATTTTGTCTTGACTTGTTCAGTTTCTTTAGATGTCATGTTTCGGACACTGACTTCTCCCTTGGCTAGGTCTCGTTCTCCAACAATGACTGTGAACTTAGCGTTCTTCAAGTCTGCTTGTTGAAGGAGCCTCTTCAAAGGTCGGTCCATCAAATCAACTTCACAAGACACACCTGCTTGAATGAGCATCGTCTGAAATGATGTGGCATATCGAAGCATCGGACGTTTGATTGGAGCTATGAAGACATCAAGTTGCTTCGTAAGTTCTTTTCCGATACCTCTGGCAAGAACAACCTCGATCAATCGACCTATACCTAGGGAGATTCCAGTTGCAGGGGTTGACTGGCCACCGAACTTCTCTATGAGATGATCATAGCGACCACCTCCAAAAATAGAGCCTACTGCTGGTTTCCCAAGATATCTACCTTCAAAGACAGGTCCTGTATAGTAATCAAGCCCTCGAGCGAGTGACATATCGAACTCAATCCACTCAGACACTCCACTCTCTTCGAATATCTCCGCCATAAGAGTGAGCTCGTCAACACCCTCAATTCCAATCTCTGAACCTTCAAGGAGGTTTCTGAACTTTCCAAGTGCCTCTGTTCCACTACCCTTAATGGTTATGGCGTCGATGAGGAAATCACTCTGTTCCTTTCCAATACCACGTTCATCAAGCTCTTTCAGAACTCCATCACGACCAATCTTGTCTAGTTTGTCGATTGCCCTAAAGCATTCGAACACTAGGTCGTCTGTGACTCCTGCTTTCTCAGTCATACCACGTAGGACCTTTCGATTATTGATTCGGATTAGGTAGTCTGAACCAAGGACACGTTGGAGGAATTCGAGAGCGATGAGGATTACCTCCGCATCAGCAGCTGGATTAGAGGTCCCCACAATGTCAACATCTGCTTGTTCAAACTCTCGAAATCGGCCTGCCTGAGGTCTGTCATACCTCCATGCTTTTCCAAGAGCATAGCGTTTGAATGGTTTTGGCAAATGTGGGTTCGTTGCAACAATTCGCGCAAGAGGCACGGTTAGATCAAATCTTAGACCTACTTCTCGTTCACCTTTATCAGTGAACTTGAATGTTTCATCTTCAATCTCTTCTCCGCCTTTTGCCGATAACGTTTCCCAGAGTTCCATGACAGGAGAATCAAGGGGCTCGTATCCATACAGCTCGAAGATTTCTACAGCAGTTGCCATGAGGTAATTCTTGACTAGCATTTCAGGACCAATGAGGTCTTTCATACCCCTGACTGTTCTCATCTCACTCATTGAAATTCCTCCAGAAATCGTTGCGGTCACAGGCAGAGTTGGTAGAGGTTACACTAAGACTATTCATTTGGATGAACAAATCCACCAACTATCATATTTGTCACCAACAGCGAGTCTGGTTTGTGTACTTTTGAGTCTTGTGTTGAACTCCTATGTGACACTATGCTAAAAGACCGAGTGATAACATCAGCAGGTAAAAGATGAAAGTTCCACCAATGATGACTGAATCTCGTGCTACTTTCTTCAACAACTTGGTTTCTCTGTCTGCCAGGTAGACGTAAAACATCTTGTTCAGAACTGACATTGTTGTTGCAATGATCATGGCGTAAGCCGCAACTGTTACACTTACTTCTCCTACAAAGAATAAGGTAGCAATACTGGCTACAACAGCACCTGCAGATACAAATCCACCGATAATAGCTGCGACTATAACACCGATGTCACTGAACGTTTCAGTAAGAAACAATTGTACTAGATAGACCACTGCGAATATTGCTGCAAAGCGTAGAGCTGCTCCAAATTCAAATGGTGACACTAATTTGGTATCAAACATTTGTTCATCCGTTTTATCCTCTGATCGTTCCTCGAGAATGATACGAATCATACTGACCACAATGATGACTACGATTGGGATCAGATACAACCCGATTAGTCTGAATGATGTATCCAGAATGATAAGGAGAAACCCATTTCGCACAACCATCGCAACATTTGCCAGGATGATGGACAGAGAAATCATGCCAGAACCTTTACGTTCAGAGCTAACATAGAAGTCTGTTACACTAGAAACTGCAGCTTCACTATTTGCCAAGCCACCAAAGAATCCGAAGAAATAGACACCTCTGTCCTTGTACTTCTTCACTAGGAGATAGTTTGCAAAACTGATTGCCAGTAGGATTACAATCAAGAAGTAAATCGTGAATAAGGGATACTCTATAGTTCCAAGCATCACTGTCTCAGGTATCAATGGCCACAGAAATAGAATGATTACACCTAGCTCCACAGCACTAATCATCTCATCTCTTGAGATGACCTCAACAGCATGAGCAAGTTCATCCTTAAACCAGAGAACCACAAAAACACCAAATGCCACAGTCATGGCAAGTACTCCAAGAGTCCCTAGGATTTGTCCTGGTGCTGGAGTGTCCAATCCCACAAGGACTCCGAGTACAAACGAAATCGCAAACACAAGTGGTGTTGTAAGTCCTTTTCCCGGTGTACGAAACAGTTTGTAGTAAATCTGCGATGAAACGAGAATGACTGAGATTGCAACCGCATAGATTAGGATTGATTCGTCACCAATGATCTGTGATGAGTATGCAGCAAGTGTGCCCAATAGACTATGCAGACCAAATGACCTTACGCCAACCATTCGTTCACCCTCCATCTTCTTTTGACGTTCCAACCCAATCAGTGCGCCTACTACAAAACCTAGTAGAGTCTTAACAATTAGGTCTGCACTTGGTAGTAACTCTTGCAATTCACTCACCACTCAAAACAGTAGTGTGAAGTAACTTCCTTTTAAGAGATAGTATGATTGCACAGGTCCGTGTTTGAGAATATAATGAACAGCGAGGAAGGAATCAATCCAACCTCGTGTTCTTCAAGAGTATAGACAATGCAATATCATGATAAACGCCTGTTGGAAGAGTCCTTCGAACAGTCATTGGTAGAGCACCAGCGCGGAGCTCAGCCTCAGCAAAACCAAAACGTCCCTTAGGAGCTGTCTTTGTGTCAATCAACACTGGTGCACCCATGGAAATCTGAAGGGCTCGAGCACCGATGATGCGAGCCTTTTCGAATCTAGTTAACCACTTCGGACCAATAGGAATCCCCATGGCTGCCTTCTCTTCGTCATAGCCAGTAACGAGTCTCTTTCGTTCTTCCGCTTTGGCGATTGCTTTTATTGGTTCTAGCTCATGTCTATCCGGTTCAGGTTCAGCAGCTTTCTTCCTTTTCGACTTTGATTTGCCACTCAGGTCGACCTCTCCGGACTTGACCTTCTCAAGAAGGCCAGCTGCTTCAGCTATAGTGGCTTCAGCTTTTGCAACACTTAGACCCGCAACTGCTGCAGCGAGTTCTTCTTTATCAGCTTCTACAACCTTCTCCAGAGTATTAAAACCTGCAGCTCCTAATTTCTCCGCAGTTTTTGGGCCTACTCCTGGAATGTTGGTTAATAGCGCCACTATATTTTCAATAGTAGGCTCTTCTGGTTCTTCAGCCTTTTCTGGTTCTTCTTTTGGTGGTTCAGAGCCTTCTGACATGAGCTACACCTGATTCTGTTCTACGTTTGACTCTTTCTATTCGTCGTCGCCGAAGTCGCCGGGACCCCCAGGACCGCCACCCATGTCGGGAGCGCCTCGGGAGCTGATGACATCGTCGATCTTCAATATCATTTGAGCTGCCTCAGCTGCTGACATAACAATCTGCCGATTGACCACAGCTGCTTCAACAATTCGAGCTGCTTTCATGTCACCAACTTTACCGTTTTTGTAATCAATGCCATGATAGACTTTACCCTCTGTGTGTGCCTTCCTAAGGTTGACAATCACGTCAATGGGATCAAGTCCTGCATTCTCAGCGAGTGTGTTGGGTAGCGACTCAATTGCATCCGCGAATGCGTTCACTGCGTACTGCTCACGACCCTCAAGGGTTGATGCGTAATCTCTTAGTTGCTTGGACATCTCGGCTGCCAATGCACCGCCTCCGTAGGTTATGTAGGGATGCATGACAACATCTCTCACAACGTAGAGTGCATCATTCAGGGCTCGGTCAACCTCATCCACGATATGGTCAGTTCCACCCCTAACAAGTAGTGTGACAACGCTTGACTTTGGTGTGCCTTCGATGAACAACATCTTGTCATCTCCGACATCCCTCTGCTCAATGATCTTTGCTTTTCCTAAGTCAGCAGCAGTCAAGTTCTGTACGTTGGATACTATGGTTGCACCGGTTGTTTCATGCACTCGCTCAACATCCGATTTCTTGATTCTCCTCACTGCCATAATGCCTTCCTTGGCGAGATAGTGTTGCACAACGTCATCAATACCCTTCTGGGCAATTACGACATTCGCACCAGCTGCAACAATTTTCTCAACCAGACCCTTCAGCATACGATCCTCTTCATCCAAGAAGCTCTGCATAGCCGATGGGTCGCTGATAGCGATCTTAGCATCGAATTCTGTCTTTTGATACTCTAATGCAGACTCGATGAGAGCAATCTTCGCTCCTTCGATTTTCTTAGGCATTCCGGAATGAACAACCTCTTTGTCAAGAACGAGTCCTCTTACTAGCTCAGTATCTTCGACTCTCATTCCATCTTGCTTTTGACGTGGAATGTTATCGATATCTAGCTCTTCATCCTTGGGAATATCTTTAGCAATTGCTAGAACTGCATCAACTACAGTCTTTGCCAAGGTGCCTTTGTGGGTCGACACGAACTTGCTTGACATTGAAGTCTTTGCTACATCCATGAGTATTTTTTTGTAATCGCTAGCCTCTGGATCGACTGCCTCTGCGACCTCATCAATTACCTCCAACGCCCTCTGAGTGGCTTTTCTGTAGCCACTGATTATCGTGGTTGGATGGATCTTCTGGTCGAGTAGAGTTTCAGCCTGCTTGAGCAGGTCCCCTGTCAGAATTGCGG
>MEHG01000059.1 GCA_001940705.1 Candidatus Thorarchaeota archaeon AB_25 | reverse complement strand
GTTCTGCGTCATTTTACAGGGTGCGATTTAAACCTCTTTGTCATACGATTGTCTAAATATCACCAAGCTGCATAATTTGGTATAGATGACAAGGTGTTTGAACTATTATGGGTAAAGCACGATTTGTATTTCCCTTCCTATTCTCAGTTGGAGGTATAGCAGCTGCACTGTATATTTTGTATCAAATTACTGTAGAGGTTCCCTCTTTCGAATTTTTTCCATTTATTGAAGGGTCACTTTTCACGGACATTACGATTATTCTTGGAATAGCAATCCCCATTATAGTAATAGAATACTTCATCATCGCCCTTCCCCTTGCTACCCTTTTCTTGCTAGGTAGTAGAATGATGAAATCTGCCACTTACAATTTTAGTATCATGGACATCGGTCAGGATTTTGGGGGTTACAGAATGATACGTAGGAGTGTAGCACCTGCACTTTTCAGCGTCAGCTCATCGGGTTTAGTGGTAGGTCTCATTGAGGGATTGATTCTAAATGCGCTTGATCCTCTTCTCGCTGAGGGACAAAGATTCTTGATTTCACTAAGTGCGACCTTAATGGGTGCGCTCATAATCATGCCCATTGCATTGGCACTCTTTGCACCTACTTGGATTCTAAATGACGCTGGTATTGTTACATATCTAAAAGAAGGGCAACTGAATGTGCGACAATGTCCTGACACCGAAGGCGTAGGACGCTGGTATAGCAGTATGCTTGGCGGCTATTCACTATTCGCGTTTCCAATTGCAATGGTTAGTGCGCACTTTATCACACCCTTCATAATCAATACTGTGGAACCAACTATTGATAGACTCATTGTCAGTAGTTTATGGACTATTGGAATTCCTCTGCTCGTCATGGCTTTCATCATACCTGTTGTTCTCTTGAATGAAGCAGTACAGAAAAGGTCAGTTGGCTTCATCCAACGCTTCGCTCGAGGACTCGCAGCCAAGGAAGTACAAAAACCTGTAATCGCAAGAAAGGATGTAAAGGAAGAAACACCAGAAGAACTAGACGAAGAGGCACTGGACTACTGATGTCTCTCCATCGTGGGTGTGGTCTATCGCCTCTTGAGAAAAACCACTAGGACAACCACGCCCGCAGTCCCTATCATAGCCCCAGGAATGACCCATTGCATCAGTCCTGACAAGTCCGGAGGAGGAGTTTGGTCGACTACTGATATGTTTGCCGCATATCCATAGACAGCCTCATTCAAATACAGATCCGTCGCTTCAATGTCAATTGTGTATATACCAAGCTCTAGGTCTTCTATGGCTCCTGAGTATATTCCTTCCACTGACGTAGTATTGAGCCTAAAGAAGTCTAGATACGCAATAGATGTCTTCTCACCAGTTGTTTCGTTCAATGTGTATATCTTTGCATTGACAGCATAGACGCCTGTCACGTCATTCAATTCTGCTGTGAGATTTATGGTAATCCCAATGACACCCTGCTGTGGAGTAGCTGTTACACTCCCGAGTGAAGGACCATCCGGCTCGTAGACTCCAATAGCTGTAGCAATTGCTTCGCAAATCTCACTACGATAGAACCTGCTTCTGACTCCTGTCACGATGTCGCCGTCAATGATCGGTGGCACCAACTCATTGAAGGTTGCTCCTGCAGCTATATACTCCGCTTCATAATCTGCATTTCCAGTGATGTTTTTTCCGTCTATTACATCTGCAGCAGCTAGGACTCTCACACCCCTGCACCATGCACTAACGACCAATCCCTCACTCACTGCGTCATTGATGAGATTGAGAGAGGTCTGATTGGTTCGAAGCAAATCATGAGAATTACCTGGCATTATGGTAATTGCATCAAACTGACTCAGGTCACTAATCTCAGTCATCAGAATATCTACAGTTAACTCCTCGAATCCCAAATAGGAACATGAAATCAGGGTTTCATTCAAACCTGTGGTCGTCATGCTCCATCCATAGCGTTCGAAGATGTCCATGATGAATGGAACATTCCCCCCATATCCATGATCAAGAAGTAGGAGGATTTCAACAGGGTCTTGAGATTCAATAGATGCATCAACGTTGTCTGTCACGAACGAACCAATTCCAGTTGAAAAACCAAGCAGAACTATTACTGCGATCAAAAATCCTCTAGATTTCCATTGTCTTGAAACTACACTCGGCATGTTCTTTGACACCGAGCAGTAGATAGTAGGAAAAATAGCCTAATAATGTGTCATTGGCGCAAGTTTTTTACAGATTAATACTAACTATAGTTAATAGAATTTATGGAGGGTTCACATGTCAAAATTGATTGATGCTGAGATTAAACAGAGTACACTCGTTCGTGCTACCCCAGAGATGGTCTACGACGCTTTGACTACTGCAAAGGGTCTTGACGCTTGGTTTACAGTTGGATCAGAGGTTGATGCCAGACCCGGAGGAAGTATAACGTTTCGATGGAAGGACTGGGGGCCTGACAAGTACACAACCACATCGAGAGGTCCTGTATTAGAAGCTAAGAGGCCTGAGCGATTTGTGTTTCAGTGGTATGCTGATGATCCATCATATGCTACTACCATAGAGATTGATTTCGAAGCTGTGGAAGAAGGAACTATTGTCCGATTACGAGAATACGGATATCATGATACACCTTCTGGGAGAGCGGCTCTCCTAGAATGTGCTGCAGGTTGGGGCGAAGCACTCACACTGATGAAGTACTATGTGGAACATGGAATCGTTTATTGAAACAATCCCTGTTACCGTGATGAATTAGCGAATTCTCATGAAGTGTAGCCTCAGATACTTCTACCGTAATTTCCTTTATTTACGCCACCAAATTCGGTTTCAATTGGTAGAGAACCTGTATGGTACATAATCCGTCATGGGAACCTCTTTTCCCAGCATCTTCAGACCCATCGCAATTTGACCTCTGTGATATGTGAAGTGATTGACCATGTGAAAGAACATCTCATCGAACTTTATCACAACTGTCTTCTCCTCGCGCTCATCTGTGAACTCATCAACAGTTCTTTCTTCAATCAGATCTTGCCATTTCTTCAAATAGTCAACTATGAACTGATAGAGCTCATTCCTAGTCATACTCTGGAAATCGGGTTCTTGTGGTTCTTCACCATGCCAATCATGAAACCACTCCCAAGCATCAACTGCAAGGTGGACATACCTCTTTTGGATACTTCCTGCACCTTCAGCAATAGATTGTCTATACTCATCATCACTGAGGGTTCCAACTATTTTCCAGATTGAGGAGTTTGCCCATGACAGGTATCTAGCCATCTCTTCAAGAAGTGTCATGAAGACCTCGTTTGACCCACATCTTAAAGTAGGTAGCTATCTACTGACCTTTTCAAATCATATAATACCCAATTCTGGAGAGATGAATTTGAAGGATAAAGTGTGTATCGTCACGGGTAGCAACTCAGGTATTGGAAAGGAAACCGCATTAGCCCTTGCAGAAATGGGTGCAACAGTCGTCACGGTTGTTCGAAACAAAGAAAGCGGAGAGAAAGCCTGTTCAGAAATTATCGAAGTGAGTGGGAACAACTCCATTGATCTGATGATTTGTGATTTATCATCGATGGAGTCCATTAGGAGGTTTGCTGCAGAATTCATGAACAAATACGATCGACTGGATGTTCTTATCAATAATGCTGGAGCGGTCATCAGTAAAAGACAACTCACTATTGATGGGTTCGAACAGACACTAGCGGTGAACTATCTTGCACCATTCCTTCTCACACATGAACTTTTGTCCGTGTTGAAAGCAAGTGCACCATCCCGAGTGATCAACCTCTCATCCGGCCTTCATAAACGTGCGAAATTAAATTTGGATGATCTCCAGAGTGAGTCATCCTACAAGTCCAGAAACGTCTATGGAAGTGCAAAACTCATGGTCGTCATGCATACCTATGAGTTGGCAAGTCGTTTGAAAGATACAGGCATAGCAGTCAATGTTGTCCTTCCAGGTTTTGTAGCTACTAATCTTGGGCGGAGTTCTGGAAGTCTAGCATCTAGACTCATGTTTGGGATGATGAAACCGTTCCAACTCAGTCCGAAAGAAGGAGCCGAAACATCAGTTTACGTCGCCTCTTCATCTGATATTGAGGGTGTTACTGGGAAGTGTTTTGAGAAGAAAGTGGAAACTGAGAGCGCAGAAATCTCATATGATGTGGAACTTCAAAAACAACTCTGGGATGCCACAATCAGTCTGTTAAGACTCTAAGGATTGACCGAACGATTTCTTAAAATTCTCAGACTTCTCATAGAATCCATATTTCTTCCAAGCCGCCATTGCTGAATCATATGTTTCCTTTGCCATCCTAAGATATTTCTCGTCGGCTAACCTCTTCCAAGCATTCGATAAGAGGTCCATTAGAGGACTAGACATCATTGCAAGCTCGTAGTCGAATTTACTGGAATCTTGTACCACGATTCTGTTCAAATCAACAACTCTGTCTACAGTCTTCTTCAACTCATCTTCTTCCAGAGTTTCTGCAATCAAGGATGCATGGTAACTTGCAGACATCGCATCATCCCTGATTACTTCACCGAATGATAGGAACCACTCCTGTACGTCTAATGAGATATCCACACCCTCTCTGAGAACCTTTGAACGCATTTCACCTTGGAGCAGTCTTGATGCCAGTGCAGTTAGTGATGTGTTTGTGTTGCACAGGTATGTAGCGTACATAGTTGGTCGAGTAATCTGTGTTGCATCAATTGTGTTAATGTCAAGAAGCTGCATGGCTGCATATATGAGTCGAATCTCAGTTTCTGGTAACTCCCCAGCCCTTGTGAGAACTGGAGATATGGAATTGGTCACCACGAAAAGCGAGAATCGAACACGAGCCTTCGGCCACTCTTCAACCATTGCTTCGTAGATATCACCTAAGAATTCTATAGTTCGTCGAACGTGGTGTTCTCTTGCGTCACCTGTGGATAGAAAATAGTACTCTGCATGAGCAACACCAACACTCTGAAAGACACTATCTAGGGTGTACGCAAACAGAGGGATGTTTGTCAACATCAGCTCTCTGAAATAGTCACGATAGAGCATAAGCACTTCTTCGAGGAAGCCTTTACGTTCGCCAATCGATAAGACTGGTGACTCAGTCAAGGCAGTCAGTACTGCAATATAGTTCTGCAACTTCAACGAAGCCGTGATTCCAATCTCGATTCCCTTTCCCTCTTTCTGCAACTCCCACATCAGTTCTTCATTTGTGACCCAAGTGATGCCCCCCAAAATACTGGATATCTGAGTCTTGTATAGACCAAGTTCATCCTTGAATCCGTCATAGCTTGTTATGGAGTACAGCTTGGCGAAGATGTTATTCCGTTCCTGAATTGCCTCGATGAACGAACAATATACCTCTGACTTCCCCTTGTAGAGCTTTACCAAGTTTTCAGAAAACTCCGAGTAGTCAGCTACTCGAACATCCAAGAAGAGAAAGCCAAGCATAAGGTGCTCCTCATCCTCAATGAACTCAAAATTAATCATTGACTCCCTGAAGACACGGGTATAGTCTGCAGGGATGACCTCACCTGCCACAGATCCCACAAGAATCTTGGCAAAACCAGTGAAAGGATGATCATCAGACAGTTTTGCTGCAATTGTTCTCAACTCAGCCAGAGTTGGGGGGATTGCTTTTGTCATGGAGTGAGCTAAGGCTCCCATCTTGATGCTGAATATTCCTGCAAGTACTCCTTCGTTAGCCATGGCAATTGCACAGGCTCTGTCAAACTCACCTCTCATGGCATGAACCAAGGCATCATTCAATGAACCTTTGGAATCTTCCTTGAATTGGTTCCATCTTTTCTCAGGCTCAGATTTGGTCAGAAGGTCATCGACTTCCTGAATTACCTTAGCAAATCGACTCTCATTTCTCAGTATCTCATGGATTGGATCCCACACATTTGAGAGTGCTTCAGGAAAGGAGGTTTCAATGTGGTCTCTGACATAGGGGTCAAGAATCTGTTCGATGATAATCGTCTGTTCATCGTTGACAGATCCATCAGCAATCTGAATCTCGGACTCATCTATCTTCTCTGCGATTACACGTAGAAGACTGTCCATATAGTCCTCAGCCTTACTAACCAGAGCTATCACAGTAAAGCCCTTGTTTGTTTCTGTAACAATCAAAGTGTTGTCTTTGAACGCTAGTCTTCTGACTTCACCACTACCAATTATGTTACTTAGTGCTTTGGTGGCTTCAATCAATGGCCCAAGAATGAGTTCTCCCTCGGCTTCCATAGAGCTCTTAAACTTGATAGGTACACCGCCTTCAGTCAGAACACCCATCAGTCTAATCATTTCGTACTCACTGCCTACTTTAGAAACTTGATTCTCATTGCATCTTCCGAAAAAAGCCTTCTTGATACGGACTAATGTCAAGTGCCTCCAATGTAATCATCTTCTTCCTATGGAGATGGCTGTCCATAAGTACAAGGAACTGGGGACTCAGGGTACTGAACTGATTGAATGGCTGTTCACGTACAAGGAAAAATGAAGGACGGAAGGACCTATCGAAGGACCTTCAGTCGCATTACATTCTAACCGCTCATACCTAGTATTGTTGCAAGAAGCCACGCACACAGCATGGCGTTGACCATTGCTCCGAGCCAACGATTCCCAGTCACACGATAGGCAAACATGGTGATTACTGTACATACTGCAAACCAAGGTGCGAATGCATAGAAGAATAGCCAAGAGAAACCAATCATATCTGGGACAAGAGGTGCACCTGCAAGGAATCCTCCCACAAACTCGAATGCAATAAGAATGAGGTATGGGATTGTCTTGATTAAAACTGATTTCACAGTCCAAATCAACTGAACCTTCGTCCATGTCCCAGAACTCTCTGGTAGCATGATGCCTGTTAGCCAAGTTCCCTCTATCAAGAAGTAGAAGAGGAATACAACAAAGTAGAGCGGAACCAAGCCAGCTTGCGCAAGTGTGAGATCATGGAGTCCCGGAAGGAAACTTCTCAAGTCCAATGCAAGTCCAAGGTCAACAAATAGAGTCCACACGTACAACCAACCAAACACAATGAGGGTCAATACGAGGGTCTTCAACAACACAAAGATTGGCTTCTGCTCTCCTGTTCCAAACAACTCTCGCAATGTTGGAGTTGATGACCCTTTTTTTCTCCGTATGCGTAGAATCACAAAAAGAATCAGTAACGCAACAAGTCCACTTCCAAACATCCAAGACATTACAGGTAGTCCATAAGATGCTGGGAACGGGATTGCAAACGATAGCAAGAGACCAACAATGAGGAATGGGAAAAAGGTGATTACGCCAATCAGTCCATACACAATACCATATCGATAGAATGACTTTGTAGTTGCTGGCTCATCAGTTGGTTCTCCTTTTAGGTCTGAGAAGAGGGGTGTGTCAAGTAGAATTGCTATTAGAGGAAATATCGTAAGTAGGGCTCCAATCAATCCAACGAGTCCCCCTACCAACCAAATCGGATAGAGAATACTTGTACTTGCTATCCAGTGCTCATCCTCAACACCTCCCTTCAGGCTGTTTTTCATCCATTCTACACTTTCGCTTACAATAACTGAATCAATAGTTTCAAAGAGATGATTAGTTGACGGAAACACAGCTCTTCTAGCGGTGTTGCTAGCAAAATCACCATACGTTGTATCCGATACGACTCCGGTCACATTGAACCACGGATCTAACAGTTCAAGATTATGAGGGTAGCTGGAGAGAGAATCGAAGGTACCTGTGGCCAAAAGTGTGTTTGGAATGTATGACATATTTGACCGGAATCCTGCACCAACCAGAACTAGAGCCCGTATATAGACACTGGACTCATTCAAAGCATGCCATGAAACTCCTCCTCCCATACTATGCCCGATTAACCCAATCTGGGTGTTGTCTACATAATCTAGAGAGGTGATATAATCCAATGCAGCTATTCCGCTACCTGTTCCTGTTTCTGAGTTACCATGACCATTAACGTCAATTGTCAGAACCACAAATCCACGTCGTGCGAGTTCAATACCAAAAGCCATCAACCACTCCTTATTCTGATGAATTCCATGAATAACAACCACGCCTGGTAATGGATCCGTGTTAGTTGCATAGTTGGGTTTCTGAAGTGTACTATGAATCATCGACCCATCTGCTGCCTGAAAATCAACCTCTGTAACAGCTGTGGAACCGAAACCATTCTGCACACTTGCCGCCATTATAGTTCCTGACAACATGATGATGATACCAAGAACAAGTACCAAGTATCTCCGTCTGAAGTTCAAGTCTAAACCCACCTTAGTTGTGCAATTCCAGTCTTGTCTAGTCCCGTCTTTTATTTCAACCGACCAACAGGCCACAACCCATATCACATATCGAAGTTTGAATAATATCACTGATGCCAGACTGGGACAAAATCTTCGCAGAACGAGGTCGAGTATTTACTGATCCTCACTCAGATATTGAACGAGTTGTTAAACTGATTCGAGATAATGACGGCTCAAGAATCCTAGACCTCGGATGTGGAACAGGTCGATATGTAGTACACTTTGCACGTCTGGGTTTTGATGTGTATGCTTTCGATGCATCTCCCAAGGCAATCAGCATGACTCAAGACTGGCTCAAAGAAGAGAATCTAGAAGCCAATCTTTGCGAACATCAGATGGAAGACCCATTTCCCTATGAGGACAACGTCTTTGATGCTGTGATTTCGATTCAAGTGATTCACCACAATCTGATGAAGAATATCAAAAGGACAATCAAAGAAATAGAGAGAGTTCTAAGACCAGGTGGAATACTATTTGTCACATTTCCTGTACTACATCCAGGACCAGTGAGTGAAGAAGATGATTGGAAGCTGGTTGAGGTGGAAGAAGGGACCTACATTCCTCAAAGAGGATGGGAGAGTGGAATTCCCCATCATTATTTCACACTAGAAGAGATACCTATTGAGTTCCATTCATTCGACATTCATGACATCTATCTTGATGAAACTGAACATCGATGTGTCATTGCTAAATTACGTCTTAGTTAGATTTGATCCTCCAAACCAAAGGTTGGAAAAATGAGGGTCTTCACTTTCTCGATAGTATCATCCACGGCTCGACGTATTTTTGGATACTGATCACTGGGCATTCTGAAGGGTCTGCTAGTCCATCCGCCTCTCCTCACTTTGAACCCGTGTTTATGACACAGTTCGATCCATTCAGCTGGAATTGTTGGTGGTAGTGCAATATCTGCAATATCTGCCAACAGAATGGTCCAGATTTTTGCAGCCGCCACAGCGTTGTACCCACCTCCACCTGTTACGACCAATTTTCTGGTTCCTAGGTGAACAAGCTGGCGAATGGTCTTTGAAATACGCTGATAGGTGTCATAAGTCAACATCAGATCAGTAAGTGGGTCATTCATGTAGCCATCAGCACCCACTTCCCAAAACACAAAATCTGGTTTATACACTAACCAAATTGGTACAACTACATCCTCAAAGGCTCGCCACCATTCAACATCATCTGTTAGTGGCGGTAGAGGAATATTGACAGAGTACCCCTTTCCCTCACCAATGCCTACCTCTTCCACTCTGCCCGTTCCTGGGAAGAATCCCATACTTAACTCGTGAAGGGAAATGGTCAGGACACTGGGATCGTTATAGAATGCATGCTGAACACCATCCCCGTGATGTGCATCGGTGTCGAGATAGAGAACTTTCTTTCCTGGATACTTCTCCTGGTACTTCTTAATCGCGACAACAACATCATTGTAGTAGCAGAAACCTGCAGCCTGGCTTTCAAGCGCGTGATGAAGTCCACCAAAGAATGACACAGCATCCTCAAACTTACCATCAGCCACTCCCATTACAGCGTCTATAGTCCCGCCTACAATATAGCTTGCATATTGGTCCACACCTGGAAAAATCGGACATTCATCGGTATCCAACCCAAAACGAGCTGAAAAGGCAGTACCCATATTCCCAAAGAGTTCCAGCGTTTCAATATATGATGGGTCATGGAACAGAAGGAGCTCTTCACGTGTCGCACGACGCATGGGTTGCACGGATATCCGGGGGCTATCAAGTAATCCAGACATCACAGGTAGGTTCCAAGTGACTTCTAGTCTCGCCCGATTCCAGTATGGATTGGGTTCTGCCCTCATTCTGTCTAACTCATCGATGCCTTCTAGGTTAAGGATTGCCTCTGGATCGATTAGAGCAGTCAATTCTGACAAAGGACATCCTCCAATTATTGAATCGGACGCGGACATCTGGTTCTATTCTGCTCTTATGTTTGCTGGCGATGAACCCAGTTGGTCCCTTCGAAAGCCTCATTATTCTCAAATCCGCACGTAGGTTTGCCATGTCGAAATATGATTTACTGAAGGAAACATTTCTCGGGAATTTAGGTGAACAGATTCCAATCTCTTTGTGGAAACACCACCCAGAAATAGATAGGAATCCTGAAACCCTTGCCGAAGCAGAGATTGATTTCCATAAACTACTGGACCATGATTTGTTGAAGATGTCCTTCTTTGGTCATTTTCCTTGTGTAGACTTTGGTTGTACTGCTGTCTATGATGGAGCTACAACTGGCTCGACAACTCTAACCAGTGCAGCAATCAATGATGTGAGTGACTGGGAAACACTTGAACCAATTGACGTGAATGCTGGAGAGCTCGGTAATCAGATACGTGCCGTTGAACTAATCCAGAAATACGCACATGGCGTGGTGCCCACAATGGCGACAGTTTTCGATCCTGCAATGGTAGCTGACAAGATATCTGACAAGAATTTCAATAAATATGCAGATGAGAACGCTCAGATACTGAAAGGTGCGTTGGAAATAATCACTGATGTCATGATTGATTTTGCAGGCGCAACCATTGATGCTGGGGCTGATGGGATTTTCTTGGCCTCTCAGCACTCCACGAACTCTTCTGTGACGGATAAACAATACAAGGAGTTCGTCTATCCATATGATCTCAAGTTTATCTCACGACTCAGAGGGAAAGCGAAATTCATTATTCTTCATCTGCATGCCCGCGAGGATAATGAAGAAATCCGGTTTGACAAGATTGCCATGACACCGGGAGTTGATGGTGTCAATTGGGAGGATCAGAGTTCTGCCCTCTCACTGAAGGAAGGAAAGAAGAGATTCCGAGGAGCTGCCCTAGGTGGTATTGATCATAATGGTGTGTTTAAGACTGAAAGTCCTGAGGATGCTCAGAAACAGGTGCTTAGTGCAATAGAAGAAGCAGGTCCAGACCGTTTGATTATAGCTCCTGGATGTGTCGTAACAGTTGACACTCCACAAGAGAATATCGTAGCAGTGAGGGATGCAGTGCGTGCAATAAACCCCTATGACTATGAGTAGGAGGAATATAATTGACTCGTAATGCTGAGGTAGCTCGTGTTCTCAAAGAGATAGGTCTACTTCTAGAAATCGAAGGCAAGGACAAGTTCAAGCCTCGTGCATACTATCGTGGTATGAGGTCAATAGCATCACTTGGTGAGGACATAGAGTCTGTAGCTAAACGAGATACACTCACCGACATCCCTGGTATTGGAAAAGGTCTCTCAGAGGTCATCAAAAGTTATCTTGAAACTGGTGAAGTGGAACTTCTTACGAAACTTAGAACACGTGTTCCAGTGAAAGTTCTCGAGCTTGACTCTATTCCCGGTGTGGGGCCAAAGACTATCAGACTAGTGTACGAAAAGCTGGGTGTGACAGACCTTGGAACTCTCGAGAAGGCTGCCAATGGAGGGAAGCTTTCTGGTCTACCTGGTCTTGGTGAAAAGACTCAGGTTCAAATAATTGAAGGAATTCAGGTTGTACGTGCTGGATTAGAAAGAACACTCCTTGCAGATGCAATTTCTGCTGCTGAGAGAATTGAAAACGACCTCCGTAAACTAAAGGTTGTGAAACAACTCATCACTGCCGGTTCCACTCGTCGCCGAAGAGAAACTATTGGTGATCTTGACTTCTTGGTGGATGCAACTGAGCCCGAAACCGTAATGGATGCATTTGTCAACTCAGAAGGAGTAGCCACAATCATAGCCCATGGACCAACAAAGTCGTCAATACGATTAGAAAGTGGCCTACAAGTGGATCTCAGAGTTCTACCGAGTGATAGTTTTGGTGCAGGACTTCAATACTTCACAGGAAGCGTGGACCATAATGTGAGGTTACGGTCAATCGCCCAAAAGATGGGGTTACGTCTGAATGAGTACGGTCTGTACAAAGACAAGAAGAAGGTGGCTGGCGAGGATGAGGAGGGCATCTACAAAGCACTTGGGCTCCAATGGGTGCCTCCTGAGCTGAGAGAGGACACAGGTGAGATAGAGGCAGCCCAGAATGGAAACCTTCCAGAACTAGTCACGATGAATGATATTCGTGGAGACCTGCACAGTCACACAGACCAGTCTGACGGCAAGAACACGATTGAAGAGATGCTGGATGCAGCTCAAGCACTTGGGTATCAGTACTACTGCGTGTCTGACCACACCCAGAGTCTTACCATCGCAAATGGCATGGATGAGGACCGTCTTCTGAAGAGGATTGAAGAGATTGATGAGCTCAATGCATCAGGTCGCTGGAAGATGAAGATACTGAAGGGTGCAGAGGTAGATATTCTGGCTGATGGAGGCCTTGACATTGAAGATGAGGTACTCTCACAGCTGGATGTTGTCACTGGTTCGATTCATAGTCGGATGAAGGACAAGAAGGAGACCATGACCGAGCGCGTTTGTCATGCCATGGAGAACAAGAATATCCACCTACTAGGACATCCAACTGGTCGACTGATTGGCAAGCGGTCTGAATTCGAGATTGATTTGGAGAGAGTGTTTGAGACCGCACGAAAGCACAATGTAATCATGGAGTTGAATGCTCATCCCCAAAGACTGGATCTCAATGCTGGTAATCTACGGGCTGCTATTAAGATGGGTCTGAAGATTGCAATCAATACAGATGCACACAGAATCTCAGAACTTGATAACATGCGGTTCGGAATTTTTCAAGCCCGCCGAGGATGGCTAACTCCAGACGATATCATCAATACCTGTCCTTTGAAAAAATTGATGAAATCCATCAAGAAATAGACTGTACTGATTCGACCTCTAGGGCTATTTGGTGATAGTCACAATATGTGACTTCAATCTGTGACCCTCACAAGTGGCTCCGCTATATATACTAAATCTGAGTAGTAATTCTTGTGAAATATCATGGCTCTAACAACTAACTCACGAAACACATCTGTGCTGAAGAACGAGAAAGCAAAGGTTTCGACCTTTGCTCTGACCCACGCTTACACCTATCGGAGGTAATCGAATGGCATTCGCTAAGGTTGAGAAGAAGTTCTTGAATGGCTCTCCTAAGAAGAGAGTTTCAACAGACGCTATTACACGTGCTTACTTCGGGAGGTAGACTCAGATGACCCAGTCTGATACACCCGTTAGCACAGCCTCAGATCATGAGGCTCAGAATCCCAATACCAGAGACGGTAGCGCCCTCTCTCTGGCTGAAGTGCTCGCGTTGGAAGCAACGTGAGTACTGCACTCTTTTTCTAAAACCAGTTCTCATTGTAACTCATCTCATTTTAGACCAAAACAGGCATCTGATATAGAAGAAAGAATGGTGCCGAGGATGGGATTCGAACCCACGAACTCCTACAAGAATGGATTTCTCATCAGAGTCTGGCGACTTTTGATTGATCTTGAGTCCATCGCCGTTGGCCACTTGGCTACCTCGGCACAGTTTGCAGGAAGATTTCTTCTCAATATAGCCGTTTTGGCATAAAACACGTATAATTTTACTTGGCAACACCTTAACCGGTTTCAAGATGCGGTCTGATTTTATCATAGAAATCTGAGATTATCTTGGACCGGTCATCCTCTGTTTCAAGAATGAACAATCGAATCTGTTGTCCAGCTTTGATTTCCTTCACAAGTCCCATATCAACAAGAGGTTGCATCACACGGTGAATTGTTGAGTGTGCAAGTCCAGTTTCCTTAGCCAATCTACTCAGATTGAAGAACTCTTTCGGACGGTCTAGGAAGTGCTGGACCAC
>MEHG01000058.1 GCA_001940705.1 Candidatus Thorarchaeota archaeon AB_25 | reverse complement strand
TCCTCAGCTCTTTGACGATTTTCTGGAATTTCTGCAAAACCTAGCTCTTTTAGGGCATAATTTACACATTTTACAACTCCTTGTGATGAATGGTCAGCAAAGGTTGGTCGTTATGCTGGAAGAGTCAAGCTCGAACGTGAAATTGATTCATTAATTCAGGATGAGACTGAGATGCTGAGTTTACTCGATAAGGCAATCGAAAAGATAGATGATCCTGTTGCTCAATTGCTTGTAGCACACCTGAAGGATGAGGAAACTAGTCATCTTGACTACCTTTCTAAATGGGTAAAAATAATCCAACAGGCACCTTTACAAGCCATAAAAGGTGAGAAAGGAACAGATATAGTCTGTGATATTGATTAATGGTATTATCAAACCGGGAGATTATAATAGATGACAACGCTTAGTGAAATTCGGCCTGATGCGCCATCAAGCAACGAAGCTATTGAGATAATCAAACCTGCATATCGTGGGGGATTCATACGCCAACGTGATGAATACAAATTGAATTCAGAAGCTGTTGAAAAACTTAAAGGATTAATTAACGATTACACAGTTGTTATCCTTTTTGCGGATTGGTGTGGCGATTCGCGACGGGCTCTTCCCGTCTTGGCACTGCTGGAACAGGAACTAGGCAAAACAATTCCAGCTCTAGGTGGAATGACAAAACCACCATATGGATCAGGCAAACATTGGGCTGTGCCGCCTTCTCCTCCTGAGGTTGATATCTGTGATGTCACCAGCAGTCCAACGATTATGATATTTGACAAGGATGGAGATGAAGTGGGTAGAATTAAAACTCGTCCAAAGATGACTCCCACTATCGAGGATGAGATTGTCAAGATAATCGAGGATTCTCGTGGCAATGTTCGAACCCTTTGAGAGTGTTTGAGATTGGAGTCAAAGGAAATATCAAGGCAGTGACATAATCATTCGGTGGCGATTTCATGGCGAGTGAAAGGAAGAAAATTCTAAGAGACATAGCAAACAAAATTGGTGCCCGAGAGGACCTCAAAGACATCAAGAAGTATTTTGTTGAAAATCTGGGCTTGTTGAATCCATCAGAAATCACGTTCTATAAGGATGAGTTTATCCAAGACGGTGTGGCGGAGAAGGACTATCAAGTCCTACTCAATATGGGTCTTGAAATTTTCAGAGAAACAATTCAGAATCAAAAACCCATTGTTCCTAAGGGACATCCTGTTCACACACTGATGGCTGAGCATGCACTTCTCTTGGAGTATGCTAATGAACTCCAGTCACTTGTCAGGGCTTTGTCAAAAGGTGAGAGAGAGCCCAGACAAGAGTTTCTCAGCCGGATTAGGCAACTGATCGGATTCTTTGTCGAATCCGAGTCGCACTACCTTCGCGAAGAGAATGCCTTATTCCCGATTGTGGAAAAGCATGGGCTCACCGGACCACCAAAGGCAATGTGGTCTGAGCATCAGGACATACATGCAATAGAGAAGAACTTGTTTGATTTGAACTCTGAGACCGACAAGGGTCTGACCAATAGTCTAGAGAAGATGAGTGAGGTCTCATTATCTCTTGCCAACATACTCGCTAGTCATTTCTACAAGGAGAACAATATCCTATTTCCCGCATCAATAAGGATGTTCAGTGAAGAGGAGTGGGACACTGTTGTTCAGGATTTCGATGACATCGGTTACTGCAGTTATTCCATCAGACCTGTCGGGAAAGGAAAACCCACTGAGGTTGTTTCTGATGAGGGAGAAGTCGTTTTCGGAAGTGGAAAGCTCTCTGTTGAAATGCTAGAAGCAATATTCAGTCACCTCCCTATAGACATGACCTTTGTGGATGCAAAGGATCGTGTACAGTTCTTCAGCGAGTCCCCTGAGCGCATATTCGTGCGGTCTCGTGCTATAGTAGGCCGGAGCGTACAACTCTGCCACCCTCAGAACAGTGTTCATGTTGTGGAAGAGATCCTCAATGATTTCAGAGATGGGAAAAGAGATTCAGCCGAATTCTGGATAAACCTAGGAGGGAAGACTATCCATATACGCTATTTTGCGGTGAGAGATGACGAAGACAATTATTTGGGTTGCCTAGAGGTCAGTCAGGACATAACAGACATCTTGAAGATAACTGGTGAGAAACGACTGTTGGACTAGAACTCATGCAATTGGCCACTCCGGAGTCATAGAGTAATAGACATCCTCTATGTCACCCGAAAGCACAGCCACCGGCATGTGAGGTGTGTCGAATTTAATTGCCACATTACCCAGATTATCTACTAGGATGAGACCTGCTTCGCCACTAGTCTTCTGACGCAGCTCTGACATCACGGTCTCTGCAGCATGCTGCACAGATAATCCCTGTTCAACATGAAATACAGCCATTCGCCCCATTGTGATTCTGAGAATCTGTTCTCCCTTTCCAGTGCAGGTCGCACCAGCAACATCACTGGCATAGACACCAGCGCCTATGATGGGACTATCACCAACTCGCCCGGGCAACTTCCCAGGCCAACCACATGTTGATGAACCGGAAACAATCCTACCTGTTTCATCGACAGCTATGGCACCTACGGTATCACATTCCTGTGCGATAAGTGGTCGCTCAGTTCTCTTAGTTGAGGTTTCTTCCCGGTAGCCTTCAGCTAACATCTGTTCGTATAACTTGTTTGCTCCTGAGCCTACAATCTGCGCATTTGAGGTCCTCTCGAGGACATACCTGGCAAGTGAAATTGGATGAACAATGTCTTGAACTGCCATCACAGCTCCACTCTCAAGTCGGTTACCATCCATAATCATCGCATCTAGTTCTATCTCTCCATCGCGGTTCTTACTCGCGCCCAGTCCAGCCGTGAAGAGATTTGTCTCCTCGAGAACCCATATGGCTGCCTCTACTGCATCTAAAGCTGCGCCTCCTTTCTCGAGAGCACACATACCCTGTTCAGCAGCTTCTTTGACAGCCTCTAGAATAGCAGCATGATACTTCTCTTCGAAGACAGTTGCGCCACCATGGACCACAACAACGGGAAGTTTCACCAGACCACCATACCTAGTCTAATCTGAGGGAGGACAAAAAGATATCGAGAGTGTCTATTGTGTTTACATTCCCAATCTGTGCAGCTCTTCTTCGAACATCTTTTGCCGGTCTGATAGAGCTGTCCTTCGCCCAGCAAATGTTCCAAGGTCTATAGTTCCAGCCTTTGCTTGTTCATCAAGACGAGCAATTTCATCCTTGATTTCAGTGAGTCGTTCACGTACCACATCCACTCGTGAGGTCGCTCCCATCTGGTCATCTTGGGTTGGGGATTGGACAGAGATGATTTGACCGTCTCGTATCCTATAGATACGGTCACACTGTCTTGCAATTGATGGGTCGTGAGTTACCATTAGCACAGTCTTTCCAAATTCCTTGTTCACCTTGTGCAGATACTCAACGATGATTGCACCAGTCTCCGTATCTAGATCTCCAGTAGGCTCGTCACATAGCAAAACCTTCGGGTCATTGGCAATAGCTGCTGCAATAGCAACACGTTGCCTCTCACCACCAGAAAGTTCGTCAGGTTTGTGTTTCATACGATCAGCAAGACCAACAATGTTGAGCAAATTCTCTACTCGAGCCTTCCTGGTACTTCCATCTGTTTTAGCTGCAAGCATTGGTAACTCCACATTTTCATAGGCGGTAAGTGTAGGAATCAAGTTGAGTTCTTGGAAGATATGACCTACAATCTCACGACGCAGAGCAACGAGTTGAACGGGATTTGCATTAGTTACATCATAACCCGCGACAACTGTATTGCCAGCTGTTGCTCGTGTGATTCCACCGAGAATATTGAGTAAGGTGGTCTTTCCTGATCCGCTTGCTCCAACAATTGCAACCATCTCACCCTTGTCAACCCACATTGAGAGACCCCGGAGAGCCTGAACCTCAACACTTCCTAAACGGAAGACCTTCACGAGGTCATCCGCTTGAATATACGATTTGTTTTCCATCATAATCACCTACGCTCTTAATATATCGACCTTTGATTCTGGTCGTCTGGAGGCCCACCAGACAGGAAGCATTGCAGCCAAGAACACAACCCCGACGAGTATCAGATTTGTATAGAATGCTGCTCCCCCTAGAGTGACCTGATATCTTATCAGACCAGTGGCATTTTGATTCAACTGCGCAGCCTGACCTAGATTCTGTACAACCCCGACTAACACTCCTAGAAGAAGTGAGAACAAAACTGTAACCATAACTTCTGCAAGTAGAGTCTTGAACACCTGCCACTTGCTAAATCCCCGGACAGATAATAATGCAATCTCAGCATCCTTCTCCCTCAAGGTAAGTAGAACAACAAGACCTGTACCCACCATCGCGAGAATGATTGCAAAACTGATTGCCATCCACTGTATCTTGGTTGTCCCGCTTCTGAGTGCGCTTGATTGGTAATCAGCCACTTCAGAAGTTACTGAATAACTTGTATAAGCCTCATCGAAGTCTTGGATGAATTGCTCCTGGAGAATGGTTCCGTTTAC
The DNA here is from genome assembly GCA_001940705.1 of Candidatus Thorarchaeota archaeon AB_25. Classification (GTDB taxonomy): domain Archaea; phylum Asgardarchaeota; class Thorarchaeia; order Thorarchaeales; family Thorarchaeaceae; genus SMTZ1-45. The sequence continues at coordinate 9,652 of MEHG01000058.1, read as the reverse complement.
ATCCGGACTTGTATCCACCAACACGTTAGCAGTTGATGTATGGATGAGCATGCTATCATTCAAGAAGGTTTCTGATACAATTGAGATGTAATCACCACCCAGTGTGAAAGAGAATCCAGCAATAGCAACCTCAATGATAGATTGATATCCAATCAGACCGACAATCGTCAAAGCAAAGGTGCCAGAACCAAATGGACCCGCAACATTGATCGTGTCACCGACATTTAGTTCAAGTCGCTTTGCGATATCTCGGGAGATTATTATCCCATCATCTCCTAAGGCACCTATCATCTCAGTAACGTCACCTAGGAACCATTGAGATTCCCAATATCCAACATCAAGCCATTCATTGAGTCGTATCCCGCGAGTTTCAATAGTATTTGTACCCGCTTTAAGATCGAGATGGTATTCGGGAGTCACACCCTCTACGTTTTCATATGCAGCAACTGCATCAAGCATCTCAGTCATATTAGCTCCAGAATTTAGTTGAATTCGGACATCAGCACCAACATTATACAAAGCATTTCGCTCTATGTAGTCATACTGTGAGTAAAGACTCCCAGTTGCGAATATTCCGTAGGAAACAATCAGTGCTATAATGAAGACAAGGGAAGCAGTTCGAGCAGGATTACGCTTTACATTCCGGGTAGCTAGATTTCCGAATGCTCCGAAAAACCTCTGACCCAAATTGACTACTGCTTCTTGGAACCTTAGTGATCCTTTCATGAACACTCGTGTCGCACCGTATAGGAAGAGAAGAGGTCCAATGTAATTGAGGATACTATCAATGGCGGCCCATACAATAATCAGCAATGCGATGACGAAATTTCCAAAATTGATTGAGCTAGTTAAACCTGCTATATCGATTCCAAGAATCCAGGTTAGTAGCTTGTACGACCCTAGGATTAAAGATAATGTTGGAAGAAGTCTCTTGTATTCAGATACATCCTCAACATAGATGTACTGCTTTAACGCATCTAGAATTTCAAGCTTCGATGCACGCCCAGCTGGTCTCCAGACTGAAAACAGTCCTAGAAACATTCCTACAATGATTGACAGAATCACAGCAACAATATTGCTGAGTACTGCGGTGAATATGTTAACTCCTGTGACCCCTAGGACAAAGTATGCTGCTCCCGTTCCTAGGAAGATTGAGAATGCGCCAGCAATTCCACCAACTAAGACACCCTCAACAAGAAACATCCGTTTAATGGTATGACGTTGATATCCTTTTGTTAGGAGAAGGCCAATCTCGCGTCTTCGAAAATTGTATCCAACGTCACTCACCATTGTGCCAGTGAAATACGCAAGTAAGAATACTGGTAGAGATAATGAAATGAACTGAAAGTTCATTCCAAGTTGAGTGAACACATAGGCAGAAAGAGGTGATTGGAGGTTTGAGATGATAGTAGCATCAAAGGAACTAGCGCGAACACTGATGGTATCTCCTAGATCATCCAGTCTTGAGAGTGATGTCTGAATATCATAGGGATCAAGAAATCTCTGGCGATCAATTTGAAGATGAACGATGTTGCGAACATCCACCTTCGAGTGGCCCTCAACCATTGAAGCTTCCTGAAGAATGGAGTTTGCAGACAAGTCCCAATCAGTGAGCATTAAGTTGTACGAAGTCTGACCAAACAGACCAAAAGCACCTATTGCACCTCCGCCTCCACCCATCAAGAGATCGAAGATACTTCCGAATCGCCTCTGGAATATTGCATCTCTAGTAATCTCAGGAAGGGAAACATATCCTGCGACAGTGAAATTCCGTTGAATTATAGTTGGGAGAACGAATGGTTTGACAACAACAATCTCTATCTCAATAACTTGGTCTAGCGCAAAGAGTGACTCATTTGCTGATCCACTTACGATATATGTTTCATTGGGACCCAGACTGGACCGACCGGATATAACTTGCAAACCAGAGGTTAGAGAAGAAGACATGTCAAGTCCTGCAAGTGTTATGTTCAATCCTGTATTGTTATACTCAAACGTGAATTGTGAAGAATGCGTTGACGCAACGATTCCGTCTATCTCGAATAAGGAATTTTCCAAGGTATTGATATCTGAAACAGTCCAATTTGAATTAGTGCTCACAACACCGAAATCATACAGGTACTCTCCAACGCTTGCATCAAGCGCATCTCTGGATATGACATCAGCCGCAACATTCGTAGCTGCGAAAAATGTTGTAGCTAAGAGAACACCAACAGTCAAGGCGATGAAAAGCCGATAACTGCGTGCAACCCGCTTGAGAGCATATCTGAACATCCTGACTGAAGCCTCCGATAGCCTGTCAAGAAAGAGCTCAAACTCTTATAAATAGTTTGATATTTGTCAAAAACCAAACATATTATGCAGTTTCACATGTGAGGACCAAGAGAAAAGGCATCTTTCAATGACGTCAGGTTCGTTGGTAGTCAAGTACTTATAAGATTCACGATTATATCATATGTGATACAATATGTTTCACAACCCATATTCGGACTGGCCAATTCATTCACCAGCTCCTTTCCTCTTGTCATAGACCAAAGCAAGTCCAACAACAATCACCATGAGTCCCAAACTCGAACCTACTACGACGGGCATTGTCACAACTGGATCGATTGTAGGAATTGGATCTGACACGTACTCGATTCTAATAAAGGCGGAGGTCCTCGTGTTATTCGCAAGATCATATGCGTGAATTCTGACCCTAAATTCACCATCATTTGGAAAAGCAGGAACGAACCCCGTATAGAATGTACCATTATGAGTCAAGAGATCATCAAGAGACATATTTGGACCAATGACCTGAACGGTGACATTTCTCAATCCAGGGTCATCATCATTCATTATAGTGTCATCTGTCACATTGGCCCAGACATCGAAACCATTGCCAAGCTCAGGTTCCCCTTCAATTCCCCATCCGAATATATCTGGTCTAGTGACATCCTGACTCAAGACAAAGCCGGAATCCCTAGCGGTGACGTGTTGAAAAGATGAGAAGAAGAGAACAGCCACGAAGATTAGTCCAAGAAAAGTGAAGGTTCGAAGTCGGGCCATCGCAATCACAGAATCGGTCGCATTTTCCTTAATTAGCTCGTTCATTCACGCACTATGCATTCTGGTTCTAGAAAAAAGAGAAGGTGCGCCGAGGGGCTTGGTTCTGCTTGGTTCTCATTTTTATTCCTCTTTATCATAGAGGTGGTGGATCTATACCACCAACATCAAAAGATGCCATAATTGCCACAAAGTTCCAGAGTAAATACAGAAACAATAAGACACTTAGTGTTATTGCAACTTTGATTGGTTTATCCATTGTTATTCCTCCCTCTTGGGAGTTGTAGATCCGACTATGTCCTCCTACTAGTGTTGAAATCAAGAATTCGTTGCTCTCTCTCTAACCAACTGAGGGAGTCTTGAGGCTGTGTCAAAGGTAAGATAACACTGCAAACCAAGGTGTATGAGATGCTTCGAAATAAAGTCTTCTAAGTTTAGATTTCTGACTGCTGCTGATATGGATAAGAAAAGGTGGGCGTAGCCCCGTGCGAGTAACGCGGTGCATTGCCGCGCCACCACCTAATGTTTTGTGCGCCACGTTCCGAGAGACCCATTTTAAGGTAAATCGCAAGATAAGCTCCGCACGCCAAAGAGCTTTATCGACTCGCACATTGATTATGCTACGCCCTTGGTTTGGTAAAGAGTTAGAAGCATTCGCAGATATACCTTTGTGTCGGCGAAGCTTCAGCGTGACTCTTTACCGTGCTAAAGGTGATAGGTCATATTAGGATATAACAAGGTTATATAAAAATACTATGGGCGTGTCCTTCTTGCATCACTGAACGCGCCACAACTATTACATCCAAACATAATGCATTTTGGGCCCCCAATCGCAACCTTTAACCGGCAATCAAGATGTTCATCTCCAAGGCCAACGTAGAGAGAGAAAGACCTTAATGTGGGACTTTGAGCGAAAGTACTCTCAGAACCAGGTTTATGTTTCAAACTTGGCCAGACTATCAAGACATCTGGAGACATGACCTCATGCGTGTGTATTTAGACGCGAACTTCTTCATATCGGGCTTTTCAGACAGGCCCAAAGATGTGGCTATTGTAAAAGAGGCCGCAGACAATGCAGGAATGGAGCTTTGGATCACTAGACAAGTGTTTCAAGAACTGCGTTGGTATTTACGTAGAGAAGCTGAGAAGATTGTCCAGATCGATGAAACTCTATCAAAGGACATCAAGTCATTCATGGAGAGTATCAACCGACCAGAATCATCACTCCCACAGCCCAACGACATGTCTTTAATTCTGGGTGCTATGCGACACAAGAAGTCTAAGATAGTTACTAGTGATCTGAAGCTACTGAATACAATTCAAGATTTGAATGTCGAAGTTCAGGGAATTGTCGGATCTGCATACGTGCTGGAATTGATTGAATCAGTCTCAGATGAGAGATTGAAGAAGGACCTCTCGGTTATCAGAGACAGGATTTATTCTGAGGAGGTCAGATACAGTATAGCTCGCCAAGAATCCTACGACCCTGTGACGAGGATTCGTATCATTGAAGACCATGCTCTTCGAGTCCTAAGAACAGTCAAGCGACCCGCTGAAGGTCTCGACAGAAAACTTTCGAAAGGACAGCCACTCTTTGTCCTTGACTTCTTGGAGGATATCAAAGCAGATATTCCAAACATGTTTGATGACTTCAGGGAAGGAAAATATGACACCCTAGCACATGAAATTGAAGCGGTTCAGAATGAGATTGAACGTTTACTGATAGTATCCACTCTGACTGAAGATAGTGAAACACATGGCCAGCTTGTAAAACAAGCATCGGATCTAACACTCTTCCTCTACTACCTCGAGATGATCTGTCACCTGTATCGGGGAACCAGACAGGGTATTGAGGACGCCTTGATTATTAGCGATGAGGCATTCAGACTTCTCATGTTTGCCGAGGTCAGTAATGATGAACTGAAAGCTTCGGTCTTCTTTGTGAGAATTGTACTTGCTCTGATTAAGGAAGACTATGATGAGATTGACTACTACTACAGTCTCTATGATAGTATGATCAACAGAATAGATCTCACTGACATGCTTGAAACCTCTGAGGGTCTCTACATCACAATGCAAATCCTCAGGAAATTCATGGGTGGATTCAGCCTTACAAAGAACAAGCTTCAGCATGCTGACGTGACAATGTCTATGCTTAACGACTTGACAAAGTATGCTATCCAGTTTGATGACCATGATAATGCATGGCAATTGGCTGTCACAGCCTACAAGATTGGTGTAGCGTATAATAAAGAAGAGGGAGCCCTCCGTTCGTTCCTCATGCTTTACAAGGTCTCGTCATCTTCCCATGACAGATTCAAACCAGCTCTCGAAAAGATAGCCGAACATGCGTTGAAGGCATTCGTGAAGAAAAGCTGGAAGACATCTCAGATAACACCTATCCTAAATGAGATCCAGGGACAGATTCCACAGGTTAAAGGAATGAAGACTGATGGTCCTGTAGACTATAAGAAGCTGAAAGAGGAACTCACCGGATGGATGGATGTTCTCTCACTTGAAACAATTGATGGCGTTGAGATGCTCATTGTTAGAAACGATAAGCTGCAAGCACGTATTGCGATAGCAGTCGGAAACCATCCTGAGGTCAGCGCACTGAAGACGGGACACAAGATAGCACTCACAAATGGAAGCTTTGAAGTCTCAGATGCAAATCCTGAAGTAGTTAAAAAGTACTCAGTAATATTGACAATAGCTCCAAGTGAAAGTGCGGAGATATCATATGAAGGCGAGTATGGTTTCAGTTATCTCAAGGTAGCTGAGCCAGAAGCTGAGATAAAGTCATAATATTGGATGGAGATAATTTGGATATACTAACTTGGATGGTTCTAGTGGTTGTGGTACTGCTTGCTTCATTCTTTAACTACTATCTCAATCTAGCACCTGGTTCAGACCCGGAAGACTTCCAAGTAGGCCCCCCTCAGTTAGGTATTACTTGTGACTGTTCACTAAACGTTCTGATCATTGGAGGCATAGTTGTCTTAGCACTTAGTGCAATTTCAGGGTTATTCGGATCAAGATTAGAACTCTATACAGTTGGTATTGTGTCCTTCAGTCTGATTACTGTAGCTGGCTTCATCGGAAGACGACGTAGACATCAGGAATGGAAAGAACTACATATAGCTATTCAAAGAGCAGTTCCTGCGTCTTCCTTTCTAGGTTTTGGGAGAGCACCAGTGGATATTACATTCGATGATGAGGATGAAGAAGAATTCGATTATGATGACTACTAGTTCTCACTTCCCCTAACTGGTACAACTTTATCGTCCTTTATGTTGGGAAATTTCAATGCAAGAATCCTTCCACTCCTCTTACCCTTTGTTTCAAAGGAGTGTGTTTCACCAGGATCGACAATTACAACATCGCCCTCATGCAATTCATGACAGATGTCATTGATGTAGATAGATATTGCAGATATTGCTACAAATACTTCTTCCAAATGCTCATGGGCATGTGGTGAAGTTTTCTCTTCAGGGTTAATATCAACTAGAATCACCCCACAACTATCAAGAGACCTACGGAAGGTGAGATCAGCCACATAAGCTGCCTCATAGCCAGCTCGAATAGCCTTTTCCGAGTCCCCAGCTCTATAGATTCGAACCATTTTTCTCAAAATATAATCAACAGAGTATGAAAAATACCTTCCCACTTGTGACAGATGATGTGCTACCAAGACCCATAGGTATTAGTTCATAAATTCGTTAGTATTCATCTGACAATGACTACTCCTCATGTCGTAAAGGGCCGGATGATTTTCAAGGTCCTGGTGGTGGGTAATGATTTGCCCTTGCAGACGGGTTTCCTTAGCAGAGCCTCCGGAGATCGTGTTTCCTGTCAATTGTATAACACATTGGGTTTGAGTCTTGGAGTTGTGAGTTTCGATTACCCGGATAATCTGAGTGTTGTCCTACAACTATGGTCAGTACCTTTCTCAGAGAGAATGGAAGGACTCTCACGTAACTTCACACGAGGTCATAGTGCAATAATACTGATCCTTCGACCTCATGAGATTGAGAATATTCCCCACATGTTTGAACGATTAGCATTGAACAGAGAAACCCCACTCATGATTGTAGTTGTAGGTTCAGTTCGAGATGCAGAAGCTGGTTCATTCCAATTGGATGCATTTCTTGGTTCACAACTACCAGTATATGCGGTTCAGAGTATTGATGATATCACGGGTTCTGTAGCTGAGGGGCTCCTAACTCGTAAATCTAGCAAGAGCCTACTTCCGATGATTGTTACATTGGATGAAGAGGTTTGTCCACTTTACGAACCAACACTTCCTGAACCTGCTAGTCCGCCAAATTCTGATGATGAAATCAATGAAATCCGCACAATTGCGATTGACCTCGGACTGCGAGTTATTGATGATTCTTGCGCAGTAGAGCTCACTGAGGGTGTAACATGGGTATCTATGAAGACTGGCGCTATCAGATTAGAACCAGGAATCTGCAGATACTGCTCACATTGTTGCAAAAGACAGTCCAACATCTGTATAGTTAGTACTGACACCGGTTGGTCGACACTCAACCTTGGCTCTCGTGCATTACTAACCATTGCTAAGATCTATGCCCTTTCAGCTAGAATGCTACCTAGTCATGTTAAGAGCCAGATTGAGAGAACAACCGTGTGCACACGGTTTGATCCAAATCCCGCAATTCCAATCGAAAATATCCCAGATGAGATTCTGTCCGGATTCAAAGACTCAGATACAGGGAAGTCCCTCCTTGAAGCGGCAAAAGAACGAGTCAAAGAAGGACGACTCTCAAAAGATGTTTATAGTATGCTCAAAAAGAAGCTACATAACCTTGAATCATCACGGAACCGTTGAGTGTGGAGATGAGTCATGCCAGCAAGAGTAATTTCTGTTATTGGGGGTTCCGATAGCAGTGCAAGTAATCTAGAGTTAGCTGAAAGGGTTGGGGCTGAAATCGCTAAGAGAGGAGTCATTCTTTGTTGTGGCGGTCTTGGGGGAGTAATGGAAGCAGCATGTAGAGGCGCAAAGAATGAGGGCGGCCAGACATTAGGCATACTACCGACTGATACCAAAGAACATGCTAACGAGTTTGTTGACATAGCAATACCAACAGGCCTTGGTTATGCACGAAATTTTCTGGTGGCAAAAACTGGTGATGCAGTTATTGCCATTGATGGATCTGCGGGTACGCTTAGTGAAATGGCCATCGCTTGGTTCTCAAACAAACCAGTAATTTCACTTGTATCATCAGGAGGTTGGGCAGCGAAACTTGCAGGTGAGAGAATCGATGAAAGACGTGTAGATTCCGTTTATGGTGCCTCTACTCCAGAGGAAGCAGTAGAGATGGTCTTTCAAGCTATGAATTGGAAATAGGTTGTGAACAGGAAACTTGGGAGTTGTTCAATCCATTCTTAATGGCAACATGGATGCAACACGAGAGGATATTGAACAGCTGACTGGGATGACCAGAGACCTCTATCATGAAAAACCCAATGTGATGGAGATAACCTCTCGGAACGTCTTTTTCATAGGAGACCTCCATGGTGAATTCGAATCAATCTCTAGCGTTCAGAAGCTCTTCTCAAAATACAAGACACATTCATTCGTTTTCCTCGGAGATTATGCTGACAGAGGACCTGAACAAATCGAGACCATCAATTTAGTAATGGCTCTAGCAGTGAGCGATCCAGATCGCGTCCTTTTACTTCGAGGAAATCATGAGTCTGACGAGGTCGCTCAACAGTACGGGTTCTATACTGAGGTCACAAGGAAATTCTCATTCGATGTCTACAGTAAGTACTTGGAAGTGTTCCAAGTTCTCCCAATGGCTGCAATCAGTTCAGAGGCAATCTTTACTTGCCATGGAGGGATTCCAGAGGGAGTGATATCTGTTGACGAGATCCAGAAATGCAATAGATTCAACATGAACTTTCCAGATGACATTCTCCATCAATTGGCATGGAATGACCCAAAGGATGCTGATTTCAGATTTGCGGCCAATTCCCGAGGAAGGAGGGTCAGAGCATTTGGGCGCATAGCCTTTGATGATTTCCTAGAAAATTTGGGATTGAAAATGATGGTCAGAGCACATGAGGTGTTTGCTGAAGGAGTTAAGACATTCTTTGATGGTCGTTTAACAAGTGTCTTCAGTGCATCATACAGAGGTGCCGTTACTCCAAAGGTCGTACGAGTTGGAAGCGACCTCAAGATTGAGATTATTCCTCTTATCTGATCAAAATGAGATATGGGCAATCCTTCAACGATGCACTGGTTTTTTAACAACGGTTCTAAAGGCAAATTCATAAGGCGTATCAGTTCGCCGATATTAAACCTTCAATCGCGAGTTGAGGAACCATGCCCAAAGTAGCTGTTGTCAAGACTACTCCCAAGACAATCAATGAGGACATTGCCAGAGTAATGGAACTCGCAGACTATGACAAGTTTGTGTCAAAAGATGTGGCTACAAGTATCAAACTCAATCTTTCGTGGAGTAAGCTATATCCTGCATGTTCTACTAACCCATACATCTTCGATGGACTTCTCAAGAAACTGATCTCTGATGGTTTTGACCATAAGACCATAACTGCTGTAGAAAACGAGACCGTTGTA
>MEHG01000057.1 GCA_001940705.1 Candidatus Thorarchaeota archaeon AB_25 | reverse complement strand
GTTGGTGGTGCTGCACTTGTTTCGCGCTGGGTTTCTAATTCGCCCATCAGCTCTTGTACCTCACTGGCTCTAAGCATCCGTGTTTCTACGATGCCCTCACCTTCCTCAGCAATACCAACCTGATCGGCTTTGGCAAATGCTTCCTTTGCTTTTTCAAATTCAGACTTTGGTTTTGATGTTCCGTCAGCAGTTCGAACACGGTCTCGAGAGACTGAACTCGGTTTGACCCATTCATCATTGGTCGTCACTCTTGCTTCGCTTGTCGAAGATATAGGTGGTGGAGGTGGTTTCACTTCAGGTTCAGGTGTTGCAGGAGTTTCAATAGGGGCGGAAATTGTCTTTGGTTTTTGCTCAACAGACAGGAGATTTCCTCCGCAACGTATACAATACTTACGAGTAGGCTGGTTTGCTCTACCACATTTGGGACAGGTTCTCATTGATTGTCCATCTCCATCAAGCGAATCAGCTAAAATTACGTACTTTTCTGCTGTAAAGGTTTTCTGAGATACAAAGCGAATCAAATTCTATAACCAAGGTAAGCTAATATTGAATGTGGGGAGAATTAGTCCGCCGGTGATATGACTTGATGAGTCATGCAATCGAAGCGCTACTGATAACTGACAAGGGTGGAAGTCCTAGATTCTACATGCAGCTTGACCCAAAGGCCCTCAATATGGACCCGGTGATGGCTTCCAGTTTCTTTGCTGCAATAGACATGTTCTCTAAGGAGGTCTTCGACGAGAAAGCCCCCGTAGTCCAAGTTGATTATGGTGCCCGATTGTTTACTCTGATCAATGGTGTTAACACAAACATGATTGCTGTTAGCGTTCAACGTTTAACTCCTGAGTCGATTGAGGTCTTGGACTCACTCCTAGCAGAGTTTGAGCTTGACTGGCTTGAGGTTGTCGATCCCTTTGAATTCAGTTATGAAACGTCATTTGTGGATGTCTATCTCGAGGCATTTGGGGAACGAGTAATGGAGAAGCTCTCACTTAGACTACTAGGTGAAACTTGGGTTCCATACTTTACAACAAAACCAGATGTACTTGAATCGGTGTTTAGTATACTGATGGAATACATAAATGGGTCTAGAAATGTCAAAGAGATAATTGAGGTCAGTGGACTCTCACAGCGAGAAGTTGTTCTTGATCTCTCTAAACTTTGGGCACACCGAGTTATACGATTTCGAAACATGTTCAATTTCAACGACTTCATGACCACCGGAACTCAGTTTGTGCGATATGCTCAAGCCACATCAGATGAAACGCAGGACCTGCGTACTCTGCACCCTGATATGGCTGGGGTCATCCCACATCTTGCAGGACTGATAGACGGACGTCGGACTGTGCGGGAAATACTCGCTGAGCTTGGCACACGCTATGACGAAAGTGAACTCCTAAGAGCACTGGATTATCTCATCGAGGTCGGTGTAATTGAGGCACTCTCACCTGAAAAACGACGTATTCTCCTAGTGAAAGAAGCGCTAGAGCTTGCTATTCGAGTAGCTGAAGGGTCTTACAATGTCACTGAAGCGACCAATGGACTGCAATTTGTTATGAGAAACGCAAAAACTCCTGAAGCCCTGAGTCAACTACAGCTCAAAGATGGTAGATGGATGGTTGACTTTGATTTCAAGATACTTGAGGGTCTAAATCAGAAACGGCTCATGTTGCTCTTTGGAGAATGGATGAAGATTCTGGCGCAATTTGTGAATGCATTGAATCCAGCGAGGCTCACTCTGTATATAGGAAACTTGACAACAGTCATCTCACAAAGAATCATTCGTCGATATTCCGCATTCGATTTAAGAGGCTTTGAGGAATTTGCCTACTGGTTAGAAATATTGAGCACACCCACAAAACCCCACGTGGGCCCTATTGAGACCAGTCATCTTCAGATAGCCTGGTCCAGTGCTTTAGAGGAATTAGCCTATATTCTTGTGACACGAGGTCACATCATCTACAAGTCAGAAAGTATTACACAAATCAGATCCGCAACTGGAACTCCTCTGATTGACCTACTCCCTACTGAATGGGTGGGTCGAGACAGGATAGAGACCTTCGAACGAATAATGGTGGAATATTCGAACCTAGGCCCAGCGGCTAAATTGACCCTCCTAGTTCTTGCCACACAACGAGGTGTTCTAATACCAAAAGAGGTTATTATCTAGCCTGAATCCATGTATCTTCCATCTGAAGAACTATTATCTAAGAAAATTGAAGAAACCTATACGGTGACCATGAATGAGTCCATCCTATCTACTAAAGATTGTCACAGTTGGAGCCGCTTCAGTTGGAAAGACTAGTATAATAATTAGATATTCAACTGGAACCTTTCGTGAACATTACTCACCAACGCTTGGAGTAGGATTCGCTTACAAGAAGATGGATGTTGATGAAGACTCAGTGAACCTACAGATCTGGGATTTGGGTTCTCAAGATTTTCTAGAACGAACACGCGCTAACTATTATTTGGGCTCACAAGGTGTTGTCTTCATGTATGATGTAACATCCTGGGAGTCACTTAATGAGGTCATTGAATGGAAGAAAGAGGTCGACCGAAATCTAGATGATTACAGGGCAATTCTTGTTGGAAACAAGTCTGACTTGGCAATGGAACGAGTTATTTCAACAGAGGAAGGTCAGAAAATAGCTGCTCAGATGGGGATAGATCACATTGAGACCTCAGTTCGACTCGACATGAATGTCAATACTGCTTTTGAGATGATTGCTAGAGCTATCATAGCATCCTTTCACTAACAAACATCGTAACGTCAAATGAGGTCCATTAAATCCTTGTGAAGCATTGAATTACATGCCACAGAAGATGGTCCCATCGCGTTATCAACCCCATCAAGATTGGTGAACACTCCACCGGCTTCGGTAATTATTGGCTTAAGTGGTGCGATATCCCAGATATTCATGATTGGGTCCATCGAATTGGTTACACACTCTTAAATCTGGCCTGAGGTGAGCATCTGAATTCTTGCTACAAACTTGCCATTGATATACAATGACAATTATGAAATCCATAGTGACAGAGAGATGCTGTCGAATGAGGAGTCAGTCGAACATAAGGTGTTAGAAGAAACCCTCGTAGCTCAGATTAGAATACATGGGAAAGTAAGTAATCTACCAGATGCGTTTGCGAAACTAATTTCAATTGCTGGAGCGCATGCCGCTGGAAGTCCTATCGTTATTCATCACTGGGGGGTAAATGATGAAGATGGCCACGACATGGATGTATGCATCCCGATAAAGGCGACAGTGAAAGGGACTGGGATTACAACAACAACCCTCCCCATGAAGGATGCAATGACAATGGTACATAGAGGACTATATTCTGAGATAGGTCGCGCATACACGAAGGTAACTAGACATACATATGAGAGAGGACATCCCATTGCCGAATCAACGAGAGAGGTCTTTCATCACTTCGACGCAAACCATCCGGAAGAAACAGTGGTTGAGATACAAACGATCCTTCACGATTGGAAACACAGATTCACGTCAAAACTAGAGTCTGTTTTGGGTTCCGAAGCCAAAGAAGAAGTCTTGGCTCCTATGAACAGGCTCGATATTGATACACTTGCAGATGTCCGTCAAAAAGCTCTCTGCGAATCTCTTAGTATTCTTGAGAGCAAGACAAATGATGAACAGCAGTACGAAATTCTCTCACACTGCGCACACGTGTTCCCTGTTGAACTTATTCCCCCAATGCGAGACCTCTTTCGGTCAACTGGAAACGTTGATGCTGTCATCGAAGCAATGCTCTCTAAAGGTGGTTATTATCCCAAATTACTGCGACGTGAGGGTTCCATCATCTATTCAGAGAAGGGTCCAGCCAATCCAACAGCGTATAAAGAAGCTAAAAGCGATGCTGAGCGACGCAGAGCCTACTGTTTCTGTCCGTTAATCAGAGATTGTATTAATGATGCTCCAAAAATCTTCTGTAACTGTGCTGCTGGTTGGCCAAAACAACTCTGGGAAGGTATCCTTGAAAGACCCCTAAAGATAGAGATAGTACAGGCTCTGACAAAGGGAGATAACACCTGCGAGTTTGCAATTCATCTTCCACCAGAGATTTCATGAGGTTGGAAATTGGATATGATATGCAGTACCTAGGTCTTGTGGGATAAGCTCACTTGGGTCTCGTAAATAGACTTTCCTAGGTAGCTAGAACGCATCAATTCATGGACTATGCCCAAGTTCTTCTTCTAATCTTACAACAATAGCCCTAGATTCGAATTAAGCAAGCTCATATAGTGCCAGTTTCAAATGGAAATTAAATGGAGTACTGAGTTCAATGACCTCCACAGAGACCCCTCCCCATATGGCTATCTTCTGGGATGTCGAAAATGTGGCCGATGAGTCAGCTACACACAGGTCCATGACCGAGAGGATTCGACAAGCTGGTACTGTTACTCGCGCCTATGCCTTTGCAGATTGGGACTCTCGACGTCAGATGGCTGAAGAGCTATACTCATTGGGCTATGATCTGATTCACGTTCCTGATTCAAAGGATAATGCCAGTGATTACAAGATGGCTGCATACATTCTTGACCATCTTGTCCATTACAAAGAAACTACACGTTACGTGCTGATTACTGGTGATGGTGACTTCAAGCTGATCGCTGGTGCACTCAAGGAACATGGTGTGGAACTGTGGTTGATTAGTAATCCAATCATCACTGCGTCTGAGCTACCCGACCTTGCTACAATGTATAGTGATATTTTCTCTTTTCGGCCTGCCTTGGATTGTGTTCGCCCTGAAGACTGTGACGAATCTGTCCAGAGTATTGTTCAATTAAGACACCTCGCTGCAGTACAATTACAGGAGGTTATCAGAGTCATTACCAAAACCGGAAGCAAACCAGGTGTAGGTCATGCAAAACATGTGATGAACTCTTTGAATCCTGATTTTGATGAGAGCGCAATGGGCTTTGGACATTGGAATGATTTCTTAGACTGGTCAGAGGCACAAAACTACATTGTACAGGAGGGTGAGCTACCTGGAACAATTCTGAGCCTGCCTGACAAAATATCCCCTGAATCGGTCAAGATGTCAAAAGAAGTCAATGAGGCTTTCTTATTCATGGCAAAAGTTGCAGAAGAAGGTCTCAATGAGGGTCCTCCTTATAATCTAATGGAGTTTGGAGTCAAGCTCAGTGAACGTGGACTGGAATTTGATAAGGTTGGATATAGACGGTTCTCAGACTTTGTACTCTCAGCTGAAAAACGTGGTCTGATTCGGATTGTCGCACCCGAAAAAGAAGGGGATTCACCAATTGTTCTCCCAGTTTACGATGTAGACCGGATGCAGGACTGGTTTGAGAAAAATGTAGAGCGGATATTTGGTCCCTCTGTAAATGTCCCCAAAACCGCTTTTTTGAAGAAAATTGGTCAGATGCTTATGGAAACACTGACGACCCTTGACGAGCTTGAGAAATATCTTACCATACCTAAAGTCAAGGATGCCTACAACGAGATACTCGCCGCGAGCGAGATTCCGTTTCTACCCCCGTTTCAGCAATCTCTAGCCCACATTCTGATTGGAAAAGGATTAGAGTGCACCAATATTGTTGAGAAAGTCAATGATGAACTCAGGCCTCTTGGTATTAAGCTCCGATGTCCAGTATAGCAGAAGGATTATGTATAGCTCTGTCCAAGCAAACTAAATTGTGATGACAATGAATCCATATGAAAAACTCGCAGAAGTTCTAGACACAATTCCAAACGGATTTCCACCAGCTGAGGATGGTTCGCATCTCAGAGTACTCGAGTGGATATTCACACCAGAAGAGGCTGAACTCGCAAGTCAGCTGAAACTTCGTGGTGAAACTTTAGACGAGATTAGCACCCGATTGAATCGTCCAAAGGAAGAACTAGAGAAACTTCTTGACCTGATGCATGAGAAGGGCCAGATTAGCACTTGGATGTCGAAGAGTGCAGGTGCTAGAAAGTACGGTTTGATGCCGTGGGCTGTGGGTATCTATGAGGAACAACTGAACAGAATGGATGCAGAGTTTGCGCAAATCCTCGAGAACTATTTTCAACATGACGATAATATCAAGAGGGTTGCAGCGACTGAACCAGTCATCTTTCAGGTGGTTCCAGTCAATCAGGCTGTTAGTACAGAGCTTGAGATTCACAATTTTCAACAGGCTGAACAACTAATCGAGTCTGCAGTCTCTTGGGGTGTAAGGGACTGTATATGTAGAAAGCAAAAGTCACTCATAGATGAGGGTTGTGACTATCCCAAGGAAGTTTGTCTTACATTCGCTCCGAACAAAAAGAACGCATACGATAATGACGAACTTACAAAAGTAATCACAAAGGAGGAGGCACTCCGGCTTCTCAAAGTGGCGGAAGATGCAGGACTCATTCATTGCACCTACAATGTTCAATCCGGGATGAACTTTTTGTGCAGTTGCTGTTTGTGTTGTTGTGGGGTTCTCAGAGGTGTAGAGAAGCTTGCAAACCCACGCGATTACATCAAGACTGACTTTGTGATGACTGTTGATGCTGACCTCTGTACTGGATGCGAGACATGTATTGACCGATGTCAGTTTGGAGCACTCAGTATCCCAGAAGACATCACCGTTGTTGATCCAAAACGATGCATTGGATGTGGTGTCTGTGCAGTTGTATGTCCCGAAGATGCTCTTAAGATAAAACGTGTTGAAACTCCCGAGAAACCAGCACAACCTGCCAATCAACTGGACTGGATGACACAACGGGCAATGGCACGAGATGTTGACCCATCAGACATCATGTGAATGACTAGTCTTAAGAAGAACCGACTAGAACATCATTGTGAAACTGCACATGACTACTGATACCAATCAAGAAAAGAAGAAAGAACAGAAGAAGAGCCGCACAAAACCGTACATCCCTAATCTTGCAGAGTTCTACTTCAAACCAACATACGACTGGTCTAGAGAAGATGCCAAACGCCTCTACTCTACAACCAAATCACCATCATCCAAGTTCGAGTTGGACAGTATCAGATTCGAAGACTGTGTCATGGGGATGAAGCAACTTCCCGACGAATCAATAGACCTAGTTATTGCAGATCCACCATTTGGAATAGCCTTTGATGGAAAAAGCAGTGTATACAATCGCGATGAGCGTCTGGTGATTGAGGGATATGAGGAAACAAGCGAGTCCTATCATAAGTTCACAACAAGATGGCTGGCTGAACTACCAAGAATCATGAAGCCCGAATCATCCGCCTATGTCTTCAGTGGCTGGACAAACCTTGATGATATACTTCAGGGCGCTCGGGATGCTGGTCTCGCAACGCTTAATCATCTAATCTGGCACTATCCATTCGGTGTCTACACAAAGAAACGATTTGTCACAAGCCATTATCACATCATGCTACTCGTCAAGAACCCACGAAAGTACTTCTTCAACAAGATCGAAAACTACCCTGAGGATGTCTGGTCTGTCAAGCGTCAATACCGCACAGGCCTAGCTAAGAATGCCACTAAACTACCGCTCGAGGTGGTCTCTCGTTGTATTGACTTTTCCTCGAAACCTGGTGACATTGTGCTTGATCCATTCATGGGGAATGGAACCACAGCAGTAGCAGCCAAACTGAATTTTCGACGTTTCATCGGTTTTGAAATCAATGAGAAGCTCCGACCTCTGCTAGATAATGAAATTGATGCTGCTATATCTGGGGAGTCATATATTCCATACAGTGAGCGCCTTGCCACAATCGAGGAGCTTGCAAAGATATACCCCAAGGCATATCGTGAATATATCCGTAGGGAGAAGGAGATCTAGTGCACATGGATGTAGAGGAACTGTTCAGACGCCATGGGTCCGAGCGTGACCAGCTTGCGGATGCAATGAGTGCTAGTGACCTTTACACTCGACAGTATGGGGCTGAATTGACACGATGGGAATCACAGCTGATGCAGCAGTTCCAGGAAAAGGAAACAGCTCGTCTTTTCAGATATCGTGGGTTCGTACATCACACACGAGATACTACTTTGGTGCTACTGACACCCAGCCCCTGGTTGATGGAAGGTGAATTCATTTTCTTCGACAGAGATCAAGAGCTACCCCCTGATGGGGCTTATATCGAAGTGGTTGGCTCAAGAGTAGCTGCCCCACGACCACTTCAAGACTCTCAAACTGTCATCAAAGCCATTGCGGCTGAATCCTGGAATACTCTGTCTGTTGATTTTCTCTCAGATGTTCGACCTCCCATGAAGCTCAAGGAACTCTCTAACATTCTCTTTGAGACTGTAGGAATGGCTGAGGCAAGCAAGCGGGTATTTGCTCGTCTTTTCGTTTCAAGTCCTCCCTATCAAGATAGTATTGGAGGGCTGACAACGGGTATCCAGGCTATCGCCTCCAAAGCTCAGGTTCGACTGTTACTCTCGTTCATCAGAAACATACTCCCTACTTCCATGAAGGGCCTACCGCCCTCATTCAGGAGTGTTCAAGGAATTAAGGTCAAGGCGCCCCGCCTCTGGCGATTTGATGTCGGATCCTACTCAGCCAACAGGATGCAACAAATCTGTGTCCAACGCAGAGACCCTGCTGGATATAGAGAGGTTTCTCTAGGTGCACTCACGGAGGCTGAAACCGCATCTCTCCCAGATGTTCCCTTGGCATTAGCATCAGAAGATTTCTGGGTTGAAACAGGGAATCCTTCCCATCTAAGATTACCAATACTAAAGTCTGCAATAACCTATCAAATGCTCACTCCTGAGATAGGTAAACGGAGCATTGACTCAGGGACTGAACACGTACTGTCCAGACTAGAAACCCTGCGAGAGAGCTTTGGTCTAAAAGAAACAGCCCTCGCACGTGGGAACTTACTTGACGCTGATGCGCTTGGGCGACCACTCAGTACTCTAAGGATTGCCCGGTCCACCGCTCGTGCTTACTGGAATGACAAAGTGACTGCTAAGGATATGAAGCATGCATGGAATCGGGTACTCGAACCAGCTCTCAAGGAGTTCATGGAACTTACCGAGTTGAAAGAGGGTGCTGAGAAGGACTGGGGTAAAGGAAGTCGTATTGACAAGTTCAATACCAACGTGCTCAAGGCAATCAAGAAGTTGGATTCCGGAAAACGGGGGTCTCTTGGACCTACTCTGCAGGAAATTGCAGAAGAAGCAGGTGTTGAGCGGCATGTCGCTGCAGAGACCCTTGCGCGGATGAAGGACAGTGGAGTCCTCTATGAACCGCGCCCGGGTCATTACAGATTAGTTTGATTGAATCTATGGGAATGACTTGAAGAACTCCTCCGGTTCTTGTCCTTCCTCGATTATCTCAATCTCTTGTACTCCGACTCGTTCTGCGTCGTATCTTCTAGCAAGGATGTTACCATCGAATTTCTCGCGGGAAGTTGCACCTTTGCCGCGCCAGACCCATATATCGTCCCATGCGTCAAGGAGGAAAACATCATCGCTCTTCAGTGAGCTCTTGCTAAGATCGACCTCTGCAAAGAAGGTTTCCTCACCCTCACGATGAACTCGCCAGAGCTTGTGCTCGTGGGTTTCCATCTGTACTTTCTTCAGAATGCCTTCTGTGTCCTCATCTGTGAGTTGGAAGTCATAGAAGAGTGCCGTGAAGTCCGCAGGCTCATTTCCACCTTCAATTCGGTCGATGTCGGCTTTGCCTTCTCGCTCTGTGTCCCTCATCACAGCTGATGCTGCTGTGAGGAACTTCTCATCCACTGTGGAGTTGGGACCTATCCAAAGGTAGATCTTCATCCCTGCGTCAACAAGATAGCAGTCACCTCGTCCAAATGTTCCTGGATATTTCATTTTGACGAGTCGTCCTTTCTGAATATGGTATACTACTGGTTCTGGCATTATACGCCTCTCCTATGTGCCGTAACTTAGTATTCATGTATAAATTAAAGTCCGATATAGTGGATTTGTAGCTCCAACAAAGAAAATCTCTCTATGTGACAAGGTTCATGGTCACATTGTACCAATAGGTCAATGCTTGACTTGTACGATATAACCAGAAAGAAACTATCAGTGGGACTCCTGTTTCCAAGTTTATGATTCCATACCATCCTTGGGCTTTTAGTGTGTCATTTTCACTATAACCAAAATAGAAGGAGGTTCTTCGAAAGACCGAGAGATATGACTCATGCTCCATGAATGGTCGATTAATCTGGTTTTGAAAGAACGCGTCGAGATGAAGCCATCCTCCTATTGGGAGTACGCACCGCGAAACGTGTTTATTGATGGTGAAACGATACGCTGTTGGAATTTCTGTCCCGTTAATGAAACACGAACTAGTTTTCGTATGTTCTACAATGTTTTCTAGAAAGGGTTTTGAATAGAATACGATTGAAACATTCGGAAGTGAGATTATCTCAACACTGATGCGTGTGTTATTCATGGCAACAAATGGTATAGGACGAACTGTACTGTTTGTCGTTTGTCCTGTGACTATAACATCAAAAATGAAATCATCGCCCTCTTCGATAGCCCATGAGAAAGTCATTGACTGACGAGCATATTCTGTCACGAATCCAACTGAAAGAGAAACCACAATGGTGAGGATGACTGCTGCAAGGATTCTCTGGCGATGGTCCATTGTCCCGCACCACTTTCTACGACCTCTTCGGTATGGGTCGCGCCTTTTGGTCGTTGTGATTGGAGAATGGAAAACTATCTTATCTTCAAAAATGCATGAACACAGGACCTTGGTGAGTAGATGCCAGAACTTCCAGAACTCCAGATTGTGGCTGAGCGATTGACTAGTCTTCTTGCAGGCCAGATTATCAAGAAGACAGTGGTTCACAATCACATTGTAGTCCATGGTCTACCTGTTGATGTCTTTGAATCGAAGTCAGTTGGAGAGACCTTTGACAATGTAGTTGCTGATGGGAAGTTCTTGATTCTGTCACTGACCAATCATGACATTGTCCTGAACCTCATGCTGACAGGTAGGGTCAGGGTGCTTTCAAGGCATAAACGACCCACCAGTTATGACATGGTTTCTTTTCAAACAGAAGACCTGACACTATGGTACTCTGATGAAAAGAAGATGGGACGAATATATCTCGTTGAGAAGGGGGACTACTCAGAGGTTGCTGGTTTTGCAGACCGAGGACCTTCAGCTCTGGACCCCAAGCTCACTCTTGACATATTCAAAAAGCGCTTGAAAAGTCAGAGAGGGCAGATCAAGAATGTGCTCCGGAACCAGAGTTTTGTGAAGGGAATTGGCAATGCCTACGCTGATGAGATTCTGCTATACGCTGGAATACTACCATTTCGCAGACGATACACTCTATCCGACACAGAAACTAAGAATCTCTATCTTGCAATGAAGAAAGTCCTATCTCGAATCCGTGACATCATATCGGAACGGTCTCTTGATGAGATTGCCATAGAGAAGAGAGATTTCCTGATGGTCCACAATAGGCGTGGCAAGATATGCCCTCTCTGTGGTGGCCGAATATCAGAGGTGACCGCAAACCGATTCAAGACTAACTATTGTCAGACCTGCCAGAAGTAATATGAGTGACTTAAGCTGTACATCCAGCACCCGTTGGAGATGAGCTGAGATGGACAAATGGGAAGAGCAATTCCTTCGCGAGCTTGTTGAGCTGGACACAAACAGCGATGAGAAGAAGAACTATGCTGTCTGTGCTGAAGTGATTAAGAAGTACTGCGAAGAAGCTGGTCTTGAGGTAGAGATTTTCGATTCAATGCATGATGGAATACCACAGCCCAATGTAGTAGCAACGATGGATGTTGGTGCAAAGACAACCGTCCTCCTGTGCACGCACTATGATGTAGTACCAGCTGGAGACACTGAGGATTGGAAGAAACCTCCATTCAAGCTTACTATTGAGAAAGGGAAGGCATATGGTCGCGGTGCAAGTGACAACAAGGGCAACATAGTTGCTGCAGTTAGTTCTGCCAAGAAGCTCATCAAGAAAGGCACGTCTAAGGTCAACTGGAAGATTCTGATCAGCCCTAATGAGGAGATTGGTGGAGAGTGGGGCATCGACTACCTGATGAACGGTCCTCCGAAGACACGCGGTGATTTTGGAATTGTAGTTGACTCTGGACCCGAGTATGTCAGTACAGGTGCGAGCGGAGTCATATCTGGTACCATCACAGTGCGTGGGTCTCAAGGGCATGCAGGATATCCATTCAAATTTGCGAATGCAATCCATCTCTCTATTCCCTTGATGCAGGTCATGCTTGACTATGTGGATATCCGTCGTAAAGTGGAGTCCAAACTTCCAGCACCACCCGGTAGCCCTCATCAAACACTCTGGGGTCGATTCTCAATGACAGTGTATAATGCTGGGAGTAAGACCAATACGATTCCAGGAAAGGCGGAGATCTCCTTTGACTGTAGGACAGTTCCTGAGGAGAAAATAGATGATGTAGTCAAGGATATCGAGGAGTTCTTCGAAAAAGCAAAGGAGGAAACTGGTGTGGAAGCATCAATCGAGTTCAAGACCAAGCATGCAGGATGGGGGTCAGACCCAGAGAACAAGTATGTCAAAGCGTTTCATGAAGCAGTCAAAGATGCTGTGGACCCAGACATAATAATCTCTGCTGATCTTGGAGGAAACGACGGTTATTACTTCACCTCTCATGGCATACCAACAGTGTGCTATGGAACGCTGAGAGACGATAATAACTACCATGGACTAGACGAGTTTATGCATCTCGAGGACTTTGAGAAGGTCAAGAAGGTCCTCATTCACTTTGCAGAGGTGTGTGATTGAATGGTCGATATACACGATTTAAAGATAGGAGCTCCTGGTCCCTTCCTTCCACCCTGGGACAATGCTCTGAGGAACGCGAAAACCATCGATAGCTTAGGGTATGACAGTATGGCATTTCCAGATCACTTTGCAGGGTTTATACCTGAGAGTATCTGGACCCCTGATGTCACACCCTTAGCAAACTTCCAGCAATCACCCCACACATACTATGAACTATCTGCCATTATGAGTGCATGCGCTGCCGTGACTGAGAATGTGCAGCTGATTTCTTCCGTTACTGAACCACTAAGACGTCATCCGATTCTTCTTGCACAGACCTTTCTCACACTCGACCATATCAGTCGAGGAAGAACAGTACTTGGTATTGGCGCTGGAGAGATCGAGAATGTCGAGCCCTATGGTTTGAAGTACTCTGGCCAGGTCGGAAAACTACGAGAGGCTCTTGAGATCATCAAGATGGTCTGGAATACACATGAACCATTCGACTATGATGGTCGTTATTGGAAACTCAAAGACGCAGTCATGTCACTAAGGCCTGCAGTGGATGGAAAATCACCACCAATCTGGATAGCTGCCATGGGTCCTAAGATGCTCAAATTAACCGCTGAATTTGGTGAAGGGTGGATTCCGACAAGTTTGACTCCTAGTGGTTATGGCGAGCGCCTGAAGGTCATCAATAGTCACAGAAAAAAGCTCGATAGAACTGGACCCTTCACAGCTGCAATATGGAACTGGTGTATCTTGGATCCAGATCAGTCAGAATGCGAGAAAATGATGAATACCCCCCTAGCAAAGGCATTTGCACTCCTCCTTCCAGGAGTTGAATGGAAACGTCTTGGATACGACCATCCTTTTGGCGATAATTTCCACTCATTGACGGATTATGTTCCTATGAGATATGATCGAAAAACAACGTTGTCTGCAATGGAAAAAGTCCCCGAAGAAGTGCTTCAAGAATTCTATATGACCGGCGATACGGAAACGATGATTAAACAACTAGAGGATTTTGCAAAACAAGGGCTTGAACATTGTATAATGTGGAATGCTTCAGGTATGTTCGATTTAGGGAAGATAAAGTCGTCCTATAAGATTATGAAAGAGGTCATAGCCTATGTCAAAGGATAGGCTTGTTCTAGTCACACAAAATCAACATAAACTCAAGGAACTCACACCCCTCTTCAAGAAGTACAATGTAGAGTTTGGCACCACATCCATCGAGAAACACGAGATTCGTTCTGAGAGCATTGAAATGATTGCCAGAGAAGCGGCTAAGATTGCATTTGAAACTCTTCAAACACCGGTTGTGGTAGATGACACCGGTTTCTTCGTAAAAGCACTCAATGGATTTCCTTCTTCATATGCAGGTATTGTTCTCAAGTTCATAGGATATGAAGGAATTCTGCGACTCATGACTGACAAAGTTGAACGAGCGTCAGTTTTCAAGACAGCAGTGGGCTACTTCGATGGCCAGCACTTGGAATC
>MEHG01000056.1 GCA_001940705.1 Candidatus Thorarchaeota archaeon AB_25 | reverse complement strand
GTCCAAACCTGAGAAGATTGGGTTCAGAAAGAAACTCAAACGAACAGGAGCTCTCACTGTCCACGTTAATGATGACTTGGTTGGCTTGCTTCGAGATTATCATCGATCTAGAAATGACCTGAGTTATTCTGCAGACCATAGCATCCTGAAAGAGTTCATCCTGAAAGATCCCCACACAATTGCGATTGAAATTCCCGTCTGGTCTGAGCGGTATAAGATGACTGGACATGTTGACCTCATTCGGTATGTTAACGGAGTCATTCACGTCTGCGACTACAAACCAGGTCCATTGGAACGAACGAAGAGTCGATTTATGGGCTCTATTCCACAGGTATCAGCGTACGGTGAGATGATAACTCACCATTTAGCGAACACACTTCGAACAGCATTTGAGGCGCCTTTGTTGCCAAACATCAAGTGCTGCATTTTTGACACCCATTCCTGCTGGCATTTTGGAGCTGAAATCTTTGTACAACTTGAAACAATGGGAAAGATTTCCGGTCTTCAAGCCTGACCGTTTTTCAAGATTGACATCCTAACTTCTTCTTCAACAGTGGGTGCTTCGGTAGCAATCCCACTCCATTTCAACTGAATTGTGGGTCGCTCAGATACAAGACCTTCTCGGATTCGCGAGAAGTAGTTCTCTGACATTGATCCGAAATTGTCAAGTGCCGGGTCCACAGGAATCCACCCATTTCTTTCAAGGAACATCTCAGCCCACGCGTGAGGTTCTGGTTCAGGTCCGCCACGATAATAATGACCTACAATTCTTCTAGCTGGTATTCTGACAGCTCGCAGTAATGCAATGAAGAGATCGGCATGCTCATCACAGTCTCCTTCCTTCTCCCTGATGGCTCGTGCAGCACCTCTTCGTTCTTCAAGATGTGTCTTGAGTTTCATACTGTCACGCACCATTTGATAAACAAGTCTTGCATACGACTCATCATCGCCTGTCCTTTCTGCTGCCTTCTGAGACAGTTCTTGCACTAATGGGTCATCAGTTTCCCAGTATTTTTGCATGGAGCAGTAGATTCCGCGAGTTCTAGCAATACGTTCCTCAGTCGTAGTCTGTGGTTCCATAAGCCAGTCTCGTGTGATGGTGTCAATTCGCAAAACAACTGTTGGTGAGAAACTCTCACCCGGATTGAGCTCTGGAACCTTGATCACTGCAACCATATTTTTCTCTGCTTTCTCTGTTACTCTAGCAGGTGGAAAGACATCGATCATCTCCACAAACTGGTTCTCAATATCAGTGTAAAGATGCCAGACCATCATTCCTCGTTTCAATTTCGAAGAACCACGATTGTGGACATTGGCCTGCATCTCAATTTTGAGACGCATCTTGGTTTCACAGGCTCCTCGGATGCTTTAGGCTTGACTCGAATAGATTTATGTATTGTCTGACTAACTAACCAGCTGTCCTTTCGTGGACTGAGGAACGCGAGGTTTTCACATGGCTAAAGATCCTGACAAAAAACCCTCCGGAGATAAAGGCGTCGTAGATGAGCTTCTTACAGAGCTCGGTGTAGACAATGAGATGAGACAGGAGCTCATTGATTCCGGTCGTATGTCGAGTGATGTCATGAGAGTGGAGTCTGCTGATCAAGTACGCCGAAGAATGGAGATAGACAAGAGCATCGAGAGGTTGCAGGATAGCATTGGTCTTCTGGAACGGAACATCATGACAATAGATGGTTCAGTAGACCGTATTGAAAGAGACCTGGTTCCTGTCGTTCTCTCTTTCTTAGTCGGTCTAAAGGGAAATCTAGTGAGCATGAGGGGCGATATCGTTACTAGAAGCAAACGTGCTGCGAAAACGAATCTTCAGACCACGTACATCGATAATGATGTGAAGCCTATTGTTGATGAGGAGTTCCATAAGATCGAAGAGTCATTGACATCTGGTATGTCAACCCCCATCCTCGAGAAGGTACGAGATTTAACGGAGAGCCTCAAAGAGGCAATGAAAATAACCTACGAAGAACTATCGACCCTCAAGTCGAACATTGATGATTTCACTCAACGGTCCACAACAGAGGTGGAGTTCCTTTCATCAGAGCTTGGTATGAAACCAAAAGCCGAAGTCCCAAAAGACATGGCTGACAAAATGAAGCTGCTTGAGAGACGAATCGAAGAACTCACACAAGAGCTAAGTATTTCGCAACAAAAGGTAGAAACAAGGGACTCTGAGATTGAGACTCTCCGAAAGGACAATGCAATGCTTAAGGTAATCAATGAGGAAATGGAGGAAGAGCTCGCAAAGTTGAAAGCTACTCCTCAGACTGATGTGGAGGTTCTCACTGAACTAAGAGCGACTGTAAAGACGTTGGAAGCATCACAGGAACTCCTACAGGAGAAGGCCACAGAGTATGAAGCACGAGCAATCACTGCTGAACAGAGAGGCAAGGAGTATTCCGATGACATCGCTAAGAAAGATCTTGAGATTGGTGATTTGAAGACTCAGGTCCGACAGCTTGAGGATGAGAAGGCAAAGTCTGCTGACCGCTTGACTGAGATGGAAGAGATTCGAGCTCGACTAAGATCGTTTGAGTCAGGTGATAAGGCTAGAGAGCTCGAGAGACTCAAAACTGAATTTGAGCGGACCTCGGCTAATCTTGAGAGAGCAACATCCGACCTCAGTGAAACAAAGGCTAAGCTAGAACATACTCAAGAGACCCTTGAAGGTTATCTTGATCTCATGGACAGTACTGAGAAGACTAAGGCCTTCCTGATGGTGGAAGAACATGGTGAGATGTCTATCCGTGAGATAGCGAGATCTCTTGGTGTAGCCCCTGCAATAGTGATGAAATGGGCTGATGAGTTTCAGGCGTTAGGTATCGCGTGGGTTGTTGATGGTCAAACTCTTGTCCATCGTGACCACAAGAAAGAGTAACAGGTATCCTATAGAACGGGTTCAATTTTCTTGAGAAATTGGACCACTTCAAGAAGTCCTTCGATCCGCAATGCATCATTATACAGTGTTTCAATTTCCGTAGGTTTGAGGTCATCATTTTGGAGATATGCTCTCACAGCCGGACGGAGAACCTTCTCGAGATATTTTGACCTGAGCTTTTCAAGAGTGTGGATGATGCTTGTATCAAATTGACCCGACGCCACAGCGCTTCGCAGAGTAGCGAGATATCTTTTGCAGTCATCATGACTAGTTAGTCCTGAATTAGCCTCCTTCAGAGTCTGTTTGGCAAGTTCAACAGTGAGTCTAGTTGCACGGCTATAATCCCTTACAGCCAGATATTTTGTTTCAGAGCAACGGTCAAGAAACGGTCTACTCCTGTCTGATGCAAGATTGAACAGACCTCCTACTCGTTCAAGCTCTTTGGGTGCGGGCATTTACTAAACCATTCACTAATCCGTAGCTTTTCCTTTTAACAATGACTGCTAGGAAGTCCCTACTACACCGTAAGAGGCATAAGAACCCAATCTAATTGCATCTTGTAATGAGAGAAGCTAAACTGTACTCTAATCTGAAGAGTGGAATCCGGTGCGATCTTTGCGCCAGACGATGTGTGATACATGATGGTGAAACCGGTTTCTGTAGAGTACGAACTGCAAAGGACGGCAAACTTTACTCTTTAGTTTATGGGCTGATTGATGGGATGGCACCTGACCCAATTGAAAAGAAGCCACTGTTTCATTTTGCGCCTGGTAGTAGTGCCTTCTCAATAAGCACATCCTCTTGTAATTTCCGTTGCCAATTCTGTTTGAACTATCACTCTGCTCATCGAGAGACTCCTGTGGGGCAAAAACTAGAGCCTGAGGAAATTGTAAATCTCGCGCAAAAATATGACTGCGCTGGATTAACATATACCTATACTGAACCAACAATCTTCATGGAATTAGCGCACGATACTGCAGAGATAGCACATGAAAAGGGGATGTTCAACACCTTCGTCACAAATGGATATATGACCCAAGAAGCGATTGACTACATCGCGCCCTATCTTGATGCAGCGTCTGTAAACTTCAAGGGAAGTGCAAACAAGAAATTCTACCAGGAGCTGATGTCTGTTCCCAAGGTGGAACCAATATTCGATGCAATGCTAGCAATGAAAGAGAAGGGTATATTCATTGAGATTACTAATCTGATCATTCCTGAGGTCGGTGACTTTGTGGATGATACCCATGCTATGGCAAAATGGGTTGTGGAGAATCTTGGGGAACACACACCTTTTCACCTAACCGCATTCGCCCCCACTTACAAGATGAGCCATCTACCGCGTACATCTGCTGCAACCCTTGAAACCCACATAGAAGCAGCAAAGGATGCTGGACTCGTCTTTGTCTATTCTGGTAATGTCGCAGGTCATGACTATGAAAACACATACTGCCCAGAGTGCGGTTTTAAAGCAGTTGAGCGCTATTCGGTTTATCTCAGTATGAACAACCTGAACAGGGATGGTCGCTGTCCGAAGTGTCAGACTGATTTGAACATCGCTGGAGTGGAATGGATGGTTCAAGGTAAAGGAAGGTTCAAACGGTTTTGAGGTCATCACATTGCAGATAGTAGATGTTGCATGGAGAACTTTGGAGGATGGGACCTATGAGTCTGGATTACGAGTCTGGAGAGAAGGCGGAGACACTCTTGACTTTCTTCCTGCAAGTCCTGGCAAGCATCTCAATTGGTCCTTCAGGGGACCAAAACGTTGTGTCGGTAACATTGACTCAACGGGAAAGTTAGTAAAATGCCCAGAAGATGCCATCATTCTTCGTCAGGGGACCCGTTGTGGTCCTTGCTCAGCTGTAGACTTCTATGATCCATGTATTCGTTGTGACGGACGGACTTGTATGGCATCAGAGGCACGAAAGACACAATGTGACATGTCAGATTATTCAGTATACGCAGTCTTGTTCAATGATTCAACGCTTAAGGTCGGGGTTTCTTCAAAGAACAGGGTTCGTTTAAGGTGGATCGAACAGGGAGCTGACTTTGGAGGTATCATCCACACAGTGACCGGGGGGCGGAAAGCAAGGCGTCTTGAAGATCGACTTGGAAAACATTCGAATGTTACTAAGGTAGTCCGAGGAGAGAGGAAGATAAAGAGTCTTCAAGACACATTAGACATTGAAGTTGCACAATCTATCGTTGATGATTTTATTGTGGGGATTGAGAGTATCGAACTGGGCACTCACGTTGAAATGGAAGCTCTATCCAAACATTACTCACTTCCAACATTGAAGATTAAACCAACTCCATGGAGAAAAAGATCTGACCCAATTAACGAACGTCCACTGGTCGGGGATGTTGTTGGGATGAAAGGATCCCTACTTGTCACGGGAATTGGGAGCTCCTATACTGTGGCTGATTTGAAACAAGTCGTTGGATATAGCCTAGATAGTGATGGGGATATTACCATGGTAACACAGAGTGGTTTGATGGATTTCTTCTAACAAGGTTATTTAGGGTATTCGTAGTCGATTTGATGTGAACGAAGCTGCTGAGGTGAAGGCAGAGGTCCGCTATCTCTCTCTTGTTAGAAAAGAAGGGGGAGAACCCATTATCGGAATACCCTATAGGGCCATGTCAGTTGATCCTGATTTAGTTGCCAGTTTCGTTCTTGCTGTTATCATCTTTGAGAATAGGCAGCTGAAGACATTTGTAAAGGAAGGATATGTCGTTGTCATCGAGGAAGGTGAACATGTTGTTGGCCTTCTCATAGTTGACAAAGTTGAGGACGACGAGCCATATCGGAATAATTTGATCGAAATTGTAAAGAAATTTGAGACTAATTATGAACAACAGCTTATTGCTTGGAAAGGTGATATTCGACCATTTCGTGAATATGCGTTAGATATCCTCCAGGTGTATCCATACCGGACTCTCGATCTCAAAATGATTCCCAGATTAGTGAGTAAGTCTGAAGCAACCCCTGATCACCACGCCAACATTCCATGGAGTGTTGGTGAGACAGACGAGAAGCTTCAGATTGTTCTGGGTTATATCAATGGAAAACGAACTATAGAGGAAATCATGCAACAGTCTGAGTTCGAAGACTCTGAGATAATGGCAATCATGTCAATGATAGACAAGTACAAATGGATTACACTAACAAGACGTCTTGAGGACAGTTCAATCTTAGCTAAAATCATGGACCCTCCAATGTTCCTGCTTGGTGTGTATGGCGACCAACTGATCAAACTAGTCGAGCAAATTGATGGTAAGAGAACGATTTCAAAGATATGCGAACTTCTACCTTTCAACATGGAGGCAGTCAAAACAGTAGCCAATCGTCTTATTGACGCTGGTGTGTTGGGTTATGTTGATACACCCTCACTATCTGAAGGAAACAAGGAGGCATGAGGAATGTCATTGGATGTTTCTAAAGTACGATATATCTCCCTCATCCGAATGGAAGGCGGAGAGTCAGTACTAAACATTCCATATGCAGAATTAACAGTCGATCCTGACTTGATTGCAGGATTTGTTACTGCAGTGATTATCTTCGCAAAGACTCCTATCAGAACAATCCGAAAAGCTGCCTATGACATTCTAATCGAGGTCGGGGATACTGTATTAGTCCTTCTTGTTGTAGATCCTGTACCTGATGAGGCTCCCTATCGTGAGAAACTCAAGCGTATTCTCGAACAGGTAGAGAGCGAACATGGTGAGAAACTAAGACACTTTGAAGGCGACATCCGTCGATTCCGGGAGTTTGCACAGGATATAATTAGAGAGTTCCCATTCTCATCAGTCGATTTAGATCTTGTTCCCATCAGGAAACCAAGTGGCGTACGTATACCCTTCAGAGTTGGATCGGTTGATCACGACCTTGAACAGATTGAATCCTTCATTAATGGGAAACGCACTATTTCTGAAATAATGGACCTTATTGGATTTACTGACGAAAAGGTCGTAGCTCTCATCTCAATACTTGACCGGTATAAATGGATAGAGTTCAAAACACGTCTTACTGAAGATGATGTGTTGGTCAGAGCAGATTGTCCCGAAATGACACTTGGAATGTTGAAATCCCAGTATGGACAACCTCTCGAGGACATACTTGAGAAATTCGATGGTACGATGAGGATTAAGGATGTTGCTGGGTCTCTTCCGTATGACCCCCGTG
The DNA here is from genome assembly GCA_001940705.1 of Candidatus Thorarchaeota archaeon AB_25. GTDB lineage: Archaea > Asgardarchaeota > Thorarchaeia > Thorarchaeales > Thorarchaeaceae > SMTZ1-45. The sequence continues at coordinate 7,300 of MEHG01000056.1, read as the reverse complement.
CGCTCTGGTTCTTGATCAACAAATTGGTTGAAGTTGGATGTCTTTCAGTCAAGAAATCCAGCTAGAGGATTCTATCACATCCAGGAATGCCGACAACGTCGCTTCTGCATTGTTTACAGAAGGAGAACTGTCTTATGAACTCAGAAGATTCTTTCCGAATACACACTAATTCACTTTCAGTTGGTGCTCTAAAAGACGACATTTTATCATTTGGAACAAGCGGTACTATATTTTGAATTGCTGCTCCAGCCAATGCGATTTTTCGAGCAAGTGGAACAATGTCTAGCATGTTAATCTCAGGAATAAGAATGGAGTTTACCTTGACATGTATCCCAGCCTTTGATGCTTTGGTGATTCCCCTTAGTTGAGATTCCACAATTCTTGATGCCATCTCTTCACCTGTCAAGGTTCTCCCTTGGATTCTACCCCATTCATAAATTCTTGAAGCCGTTGGGACACTTGTTGTGCTCATTGAAACTGTAACTGTTTCAACATTCAATTCTCTCAGCCATTTTACGTTATCCGCAAGCAATGTACCATTTGTACTCAGGCAAATTGCAATGGATTCAAAATCTTTCCGAATCATTTCCAAGGTTTCAAATGTTTCTGGATTTGCTAGGGGTTCACCTGGTCCCGAAATAGCCACAATTCTGAGTTTTGGATTTCTCTCTACTTCTATTTTTGTTCTGAGCCTTGCCGCATCTGGAGTCATTAAGTCTCTAGCGACTCCCGGTTTCGATGTGTGACAGGAGGCGCCAATAGAATGTGAACAGAAAGCACATTTGATGTTGCAAATTCGAGCTACCGGAAGATGAATTCTATACCAGAGTGAGGAACGATTGTCTGAATAACACGGGTGGTGATTGAAGGGATATTCACTAGAAATTACCATTTTTCTCAGAGTGCCTGATAGAGTATCTTCCGTGCTTCCCTGGCTGTTCCCTTGGCATCATTAAAAATTAGTCCAAGTTTAGCATTCTCAGGAGCTGTAACTGTAAGGAGGTAGTCAGCTGATATCGAAATTACAAGTGTTGTCCCAAGATCTCCTTGGATGATGATAGATTTGAGTTCCCCATGTCTAAGTTCCTTGACTGTCTGGTCTCCAGCTGCATGAATAGCGGCAACAATGGCGGCGATTGATGCTTCCTCTACTCCACCATGAAATCTGCTCACAAAGGGGAGGCCCTCGATGGAAAATACAGCGGTACCTAGAATTGGTGACTTGTTTGCAAGGTCTGCTAGGAGATCACTGAGTGATTCTTGTAATTTCATAACCTTCTGGTCTTCCAATTCTAACGCTTCCTTTCGATGGAATCTGACCCTATTTCTTAAGGGTCTTATTGAGATTCACGTAAGCTCTAGATAAAGCTTCGGAGCATAACTGATTTACTCAATTAATCTGACTGAAGTCACCTTATCGCTATGAAGTGAAGCAGTTGGGAGTTTCATGACCCTCAGAACATTATCTGCTTCCTCATTAAGACCAGCAGCTTTCAGTAATTCAATGAACTCAAAGCCAGTTGTGATGATAAGGCCTTTGACAGGTTTGCCTGCTTTCATGGATTCTAGGAGTTCTTCTGCTGACCAGAGCTTACACCTCATATCAAGGTCTTGTTGCTTCTCAAGATGAGAAATTCCTTTTCTTGCAATGCCCCGATTCTCTTTCTGTTCACTAGTGTACGCTCGACGTCTATAGATGTGTTTCAATCTTGAGAGTCCTCGCTTGATCACATCTTTCGAGTGAATTGACTTACTATACAAATCCTTGACACTCTTGGTCGTACTTGTCACCAACCAGGCTGTTCCATAAGCTGCCTGGTAACGCATCCCTTTCAGCACTTCCGATTCACTGAGGAGTGTGATGGACCTGTAGCCTTTGTACTCCACTGATATTGTCCATTCTGGGTCCTTATGTTCAACCATTAAGTCTGGGGTGAGACCTTCTCCTGTCGACGGGACACTTGTAGTAACATCTGGAAACAGATGCATTATGAGTGCATGGAATGCCTCATGGAATAGATTGTGTCTTAGATTTCTTGCTTCTTGGGGATGTCTCAGTCCGGCTTCTCGATATAAGACAGGCATCTCGACTTTTAGTCCGGTTTTGGCTTTGACTTCAATCTTAGTCGTCAATCTCCCCTTTGCATGATTTTCCTTAACAAGAATGATGGCAGCTTCATTCCCAATGAGCTCGTACACTATCCTTCCTAAATCGGACTCTTTCTCGTTTGGATTTTCTGCAATCCGCCGTTTTGCTTCAGTATAAGCCCAGTCAATGACGTTTTGGGCTTCCTCTCCCAGTATTGCGGTGATTGAGCGGAGCTTGTCATTGAGTGTGTATTTCCTCACATGTTTTTGCAGCGCCGGCCTGATGGTTGTTTTTCTGGACAATAGGTCTCTCTCTCTCTTCATTCATGTATTAGGATCTTCTAAGGACGTCCTTTGTGAGATTTACTTCTTGTGAATCCTCATCATATGATACCAGGTCTGCAGCTACCAAATCATGCACTGCTTTGAGAACAGCTGCTGGCTGAATCCCAGTGCTTGACTGAATGTTCTTCCTAGTTATTGCAGTTTTCACATCATGAAGTGTATACAGTATCCTTGCATGTGGTTTGCCATAGAAGACAGTCTCTATGAGAGTGATGTAAATTGCCAGAAGGTCACTAACATCAACTTTCTCCTGCAAAGCTTCCTTTTCAGCTGATGCCTCACGATAGAGTTCTGAGACCCTTCCAAGTTGTTCATTAATCTCGTCCATCTCTCTTCTGAGTTCATCACGTTCTCTCTGAAGAGCTTCCTGTGCTTCACTCTTTCCAGCTTCAGCCTCCTGGGCTTTAGCACTCAAACCAGCCACCTCTTCCTTGATTGCTGTAAGATCAGCTTTGGCTTTGTCTCTAGCTTTCTCAGCTTTCTCAAGCTTGGTTGTAAGCCCAGTGACTTGTTCCTCTGCGGCCCATGCCTTTTCCTCTGCTTCTCTTTTTGCTGATCTGAGTTCCTCTGCCTCGCTGTCGAGACCTTCTCGTTCATCCATTAGTTTGACAATTGAGTTCTTGAACTCATCCAATAATTCAAGCATCTTCTCCCTATCGGTCATATAGACACTCCTCATTGTGGGAGTAAACAACCTGCTTTATATCAGTTTCACATCGTAATCGTTGGACTTTGTTTTGAGGTATCTGACATACAGCTGCTTCAGCTCAGCTAGAGGATAACCAAATGCTTTGAAAGCTTCAAGTTCTCCTTTCCTTCTCTTCTTCAGCATGACTTCATTCTGCTTGCTGAGAATTGGATCTTGACTTATTGATGGAATGTTTCTGTTCTGCTGTGCACAGGTCACATCTGACTTAGTCATAGACTCCAGAGAATGTTCAATCCCAGAAAGCATCCCCTTTCTTCCCCAGAAATCTCCTGTTGTGAGACCTGCCAATTTGGCTTGTGGAGTTGCTAGTCCCTGAATATTCGCCAGTTCGATTGAGTTACTTTTGATAGTTGAGAATATTCTCAATGACCATGGACTCATGTCCACAAGAACCAGAATTGGCACCTCATTATCTGCTAGTCTGCTTATCCATGCTCTCATGTTTCTACCTGGTTGACCAAAAAGAGACCCTACCCCAATCTTGAGGCTCTCAGGTAGCCCGAGTTCAATAAGATTTCTACCCATTGCTTCCTTCTCAACGAACACTGCCGCATCAATATTTATGTCATGTATATCCACATCAAACGGTCTCGAGGAGATGAACCAACCATACTCTCCAGCGGAGTTACAATTCAATCGCTTCCCTGACAGGTCTGACAAAGTCACGTCTCCATAGAATGTTCCCTTTGGCGAACTCACAACACCAAACTCTTCTCGCGGAACAGATGCACCTCTATTCCTGATAATCCTCTCACACAGATTGATCAACCTATTAGTTTCTGATTGGTTTGTGATATTCATTACATTCTGGACGCGCTTGACCTTGTGCAAATAATAGAAATCTCGGAGGCTCATTGAGAGTCCCTGTTCAAGATGCTCCTTGAACTGAGTAAGTCCATAGACAAGACTTGCAATGGTCTTAGCACTCTCAACTTTGCGTCCATCGATGTACGATGCTTTATCATCAACAGGAATGTATCCCTTCATTTCTCTGTAGTCAACATTCTTCTTTGATGAACCATAATAGCCGATCTCAGGAAACTCACCATCATCTATCGTATCTGCAATCGTTCCCAGAACTGAATCGATTAGGTCCAAGACATCAGAGTTTGCTGGATTCATAATTCAGACTCGCCTCCTATTGAGTCAAAAAGTGCGTTACTCGAAACATCTCTATCCAGAGCTGCTGCGAGGGTTTCAGCCATGAAAGTATAATATTCCGTGAGTCGATTCTCTCTCTTTCTTTGCTTATGGACTCTGTCCCGTTTTCTTACCTTCTCTCCAATCTCTCGTAGACAGTCCTTGAATCCAAGTTCAATCTCTCTTCTAACGATGTCCACATCACCTATGTATTCCTTGCCGACCGTCTTGTATGGGATCTTGGTTGAACAGATATGCATGACAAACACTAGGGGGTCTTCCTTGCGAAGTCCATAGTTTCTTAGATTCAGGTCTCGTACAACTCTAAGGGTTACATCTGAACGTTCATCATAGAGAAGTGGAATCCGGTTCGCAAAACGATATACGCTGATACCCGAATCAAGTCCACCTCCATACGCAACTCCGGTTTCAACTATAAACGGATGGCCTTCGTGAACGTTTGGAGACCTCTGTTTAAACACAGCAAAATCTGGTGATAGCCTTTTGATTCCTGCTGCTAACACATCAGTGCTCGCAGGTGAGAGTGACTTTGGAGAGGGTGGAAGAAACCTTTCATAACCTGCGAGCTTATTCATTAGAGTCACCAGCTCTTGTTGTTCTAGGGTTAATGGTTCTCTTTCAGGGTCCAATCCCGCGTATTTCAGGAAATCCTCTGCAATGGATATCCCAACACGCTGAAAGGAGCTCTTCATGAACGACTTCATTGTCCTTGTTCGTGTCGCCCCAATCATCTTCTTGAGTAACTCGACATCAATCCCTCGTGGGTGGGGCTTCATCTCTCTTGGAGCGACTGGGATCTTGTCAATCAGACCCTCATAGCGTAGAACCTCTGCCTCTGGAGTTTCAAATAGGAGTGATGCATATGGGACTATTATAGCAGTCTTAGCAAAGTAATCTACAATTCTTCTCTTACTTCTGATCCAATCCCCTTGGAGTTTGTACGAAACCATTGTTCCTTTCTCTTGAGGAGATTTCTCAATCATCTCCTCCTTGAGAATAACTGGCTGATTTGTTTCAATATCAAGTCGCATGATTATTCTGTGTCCGAAGTCATCGCCTTGTCTACCTGTAACCACCTCAATAGGTTCCTGCGTTGTGACCTGCCCATAAAGAAGCGCCAGACTACCTCCGAGACCGAATGTACCTCTACTCTGTTTGAGTGTGAATTTCGTTCCTGTAAGCATCTTTCCAATCAATACAGGGATGTCTTCTTTTCGCATACCCTTTCCATTGTCCTTAACAACGAGTTCAAAGATCTCCGGACCTGAGCTTAACACATCATGCCCTTCATCCAGGTCGTCCTCGCGCTTTAGAAGCACACTCACCTCTGGAAGAACACGTTCGTCTTCGCATGCATCAAGACTATTCTCGACTAGTTCACGAACTGATACATAGAGGGAACGAGCTGGATTATCAAACCCTGCGATTGTGCGGTTTCGATAGAACCACGCTGACACTGAGAGTTCTGTTATGTCTGGACTGTATCTATTTGTAGTGAGCAATCAAGATGCCCCCGGATAAAGACAAGGGGCTCTTGTATTGTCCTGCTATGAAGCGTGGTATTATTCCCGCAACATCTCATAGTCCTAAGAGTGGGAACATGAAATAGCCAAGAATCAACATGAAGAGAAGCCCAAGCGTCAATGCAATCCAGACTCTACTATTCCAGTATCTGACGGTTGCCCCATCAAATGGCTGAATTGGTATCATATTGAATAAACCTAGGAACGCGTTCAATTGGACGCCATATCGAAGAAGGATACCCAATGGAAACAGAGCAGCTCCAATGAAAAACATTAGGATGGATATAATTGCAAGAGACGCTGCAATCAAGAAATTGATCAAGGGTCCCGCGAGGTTTGATTTTCCGTTATGTTCCATGTTTGTAGTCCCGCTTGTGTACACTACTCCTGTCCCAAAAATGGGTAGTGAGAACAGAATCGCCATGGCTGAAAGATAGTATCCCATTGATGTCATTCTGAACTCGGACCACATACCATAGTGCTGTGCAACGAATTTGTGAGCCATTTCATGTGCCATGAACGATGCAAGAAATATCACAATTGTACCAACAACCAACCATCCAAGTCCTACGTTCACAAACACAATGACTGTACTAATCGCGTTGAGAATCCCCAAGGAATTTCCGAAGATGGAGATTCCAACAAGGATCACTAGTATTGAAGCAATGACAAGATCGCGAATCTCAGTTGAAGAGAATCGTCTTTTCTTAGAGCGTTTCCTTTTCTTCAGTCTTCGAGCAGGTTGAATGACATTCTCATCCTGCTCAACATCACCAAGCGATTCTGAGACTCTTCTTCGTGCATCCTCACGAACCCTATGCATTGCTGGACAACCATGACTCTCTGGTAGTCGATGATCTGAACAATAAACGGTGTTACAATAAGGGCATGTGAAGCCCAAGTCGTCAGCACCGCATAGAGAACATGTTGTCATTTTTTTCACACTCTGGTCTTTGTGAAATCAGAATTACGTCAATATATCCGTATTCCTAGTGACCTCAACGAAAGTTTCAGTCTAATTGAGTGGGAACTACTCTGACTACTTCCAAAACCTTATATACTAATATACCAAATGGTATCCTAGGTACTGGCTGACAAGCCGTACAGAAAGGGAGCCCCAACGGTGACTCGGAGGGCGGCGGAAGCCGCCCGGGGCTTCGTAATGGAGGAATTTTTCAGATGATAGACGATGACTTTGAGTCAGTGTTCCGTAGGATGATAGAGCAGTTCATGGAGGCTTTCGGTGGAATACCTGAGGGCAACATGACAATAAGATCCTGGAATGGCTCAATGGTCAATGAACCGCTCGATACACAAGTCGAGCCTACTGCAAATGAACCACAAGTAGAGAAGATTGATCTCGGAGATAGTACCCTAATTTTGATTGAAGGGCAGAATGACTCCGTGAACCCCTCTGTCAAAGTTACAGGATCATCTATTATTGTACAGCTTGGTCCTGAAAGCAAGGAAATCA
>MEHG01000055.1 GCA_001940705.1 Candidatus Thorarchaeota archaeon AB_25 | reverse complement strand
GAGGATGAGTCTGGATTCATGAAATCTCTAGATGGAGCTCTTGGAAAATTCTAGAGACTACACACTCTCTTCGGTATCTGGTTTGAAATCCAAAGCAACTGAGTTAATACAGTATCTTAGTCCCGTAGGGTTGGGTCCATCGTCAAACACGTGCCCTAGGTGACCTCCACAGTTCTTACAGACAACCTCAATCCTTTGCATTCCTAAGCTGTTGTCTATCTTCCTCTCAACGCTATCTTCTGAGAGTTGGTCCCAAAAACTCGGCCAACCACTTCCTGACTCAAACTTGGTACCCGAGCTGAAGAGATCGTTACCACACCCTGCACATACATAGGTGCCCTTCCCCTTGTGATTCACATACTTTCCTGAAAAGGGTGGTTCAGTCCCACACTGTCTAAGAACTTTGAATTGTTCTTGACTTAACTTCACTTTCCAGTCTTGTTCTGATTTTTTCATGATTAACTATTGTGCATGAATATACAAAACCCCTTCGGAAGCGGCCTTATAAGAATGCTCAGAAATAAGAACAAGTTGTGGTACCAACAAACAGGTGTGGAATCGTTGGTTTTTGCGTGGCTCAACTTGGTTTCTCTACATATGAGTGCCCTCCTCTTCGCATACCTGACAACACTCAGTGTGATGCCAGTGACACGAGAGGAAAGGAGAGGTGAGAAGGCTTGGGAGGAGTGTGCCAAGCTCCGCAGTATTTCCTTTGTCTTTGCAGGGATTATGATATTGAACACAATCTTCTGGCTTTGGTTTCCTGTTCCTGAGCTCGCTTGGGTCCTCAGTCCAGAACCCTTGTTTGGAATAATCATCGGCACAATCATTGGAGTTCCCTGTTTCATCATCATGATGATTGCGCTGAGAAACGCAGGGAAGGAGATGCATGCACCCCAGAAGGGGATTCAGTTACATGGTGGTATCTACAAGAAGATTCGTCATCCTGGTGCTGTGGGTGAGATGCCTCTCTATGTCGTGATTGCGTTGTTTGTCAACTCGCTCTTCCTATCAGTCTGGATGACTATTTTCATTCTAGTCTTTACGCCAATCCACATCTATTATGAAGAGAAGGACCTCTTGAAACGGTTTGGTGATGTCTATACTGAATATCGTAGGACAACACCTGCTGTGTTTCCAGGATTGAAGCGTCGAAAGTCTGGTTAATGCATATTGACGTCCCAACAGATTTATGAAATCCTGTTGGTCAATACCAGCTGAGGTACATCAAGGTGACACGTGCAATAGTAGAGGTAGAGATTAGAATCCTTGCTGATGGAAATGTTGAGATTGGACGAGTCGTTGGAGAGGCTGGGTTTGCAGCGCTAGTAAGCGTTCGATATGATGACTCGTCTGAGTTCCAATTCCTTTTTGACACAGCAGGGGGGACGCCAGCCTTGGAGCACAATGTCGGAATCATGAAAGACGCAGTGGAACGAGACCTATCGCCTATTGAAATGATAATTCTCAGTCATGGGCATTGGGATCATGTAGCTGGGGTGTTGAAGGTCATTGCTATGGCTGGGAAACCCGTTCCTGTTTTGTGTCATCCGGATGCACTATTACATAAGATCTTCATCTCTGATGATGGGAAACGACACGAAATTGGAATTCATCAGTACTATAGTGAGTCTGAACTTGATGCTAAAACCGATGTAATAGTCACAAACAAACCATTCAATGTTGCAGAAGGAATTATGACCACGGGAGAGGTCCCCCGCACAAATGACTTTGAGAAACTGACGGGAAGATTAATGGAAATAGTGACAGTGAGAGATGGCAAAGAAACCCCGGACCTGATTGAGGATGATCTCTCAATTATTTTTCACATGAAAGATGATTCAACCGTGATTCTTACTGGCTGTTGCCACTCCGGAATTGTGAACACAGTCAATCATGCTGTTGCTCTTACTGGTTCCACATCAATCGTAGGTATTATCGGAGGCCTTCATCTTCATGATGCATCAAAAGAGCGATTGACAAATACAATTGAACATCTGCGTAGATATCCACTTACAACTGTTGGAGCTTGTCATTGCACTGGACTCAGAGGTCGGTGTGCCCTCATGAATGCATTTGAGAACACCTTCAAGAATATTGGTGTGGGATCCGTGCTTACGTTCGAGGCGAAGTAGACTGAATGAACCCACAAATTAGATCTGCGATCATTCGTGCACCTGCTGTATTCAGATGCAGATAATCCACATGGAGCGAGAATCCTGATCTTCTAGCTATTTCGTCCCAGCTCTTCCTGAGAAGATAGCGATTAATTATGCCCTTGAAAATAGCGATGTAGTATTTCTCGTATGGATATGTTGCTCTCCCTGGAGTTTCTTGAAGGAATTCAACCATTCTTTCATGTAGTGGTAAGTAGGTGACATTTAGCTCTTTGGCGACATCTTGCACAATAATGCTGTACTCAGAACTCCTAAAGAACGCTGGATGGTTAGAATCCTCTCCTATTGTAGGAATTGACAGAAGCGCAATCTTTGCATTAGTTTTTGTCTTGAGTTCCTTCACAAGCGAAATCAGGGATGCTCTGAACCAGTCACTATCAGGCTCTCTAGGAAGCATCATTCTCCTCACATAGCTCTTCATTGTATCTTCAGACAAAGTTGCATTTGCATCATTTGTACCAATGAGAACCGTTACTATGTCTGGTTCACATTGAATGATTTCATCAACTCTCTGCAGAATGTTCCATGCGAGTTCTGAGTTTATCCCCGCATTTATGATTTCGAACTGCTCTCCTTCTAGTTGGTTCTCAACCATGTCCACGTAGTTGACTCCGATTGTTCCATGAGTAATACTATCTCCCATGAAAACAACTACGCTCTTGTGAACATTACTTTGAGTCTGTTGTCTGAGGTACTTCGAAGGTGTGTTGCTAGGCAGTATCATTGACTGATAGAATGCACCTCCAACCAGCAGAAGAATAACTACCATAAATAGGGTAAATATAATCTGGAAGAGCTCTAGCATAAAGTCACCCCGTATGAGCAGTCCTGATTAATCTTTATGTAGAATAGCAGTACCAAGTAACTCTTTTGAGTAACGTTGTCAATATCCGACATATTATGCCCGATGAATATATTCAGGACCTATGGCCAGAAGAAGGGACCTTTTGCTGGGGCTGTGGAAAAAACAACAAACATGGGCTCCAGTTGAAGAGCCACTGGGAGGATGACGAGACTGTAGCAATATGGGAACCAAAGGAATATCATCTGGCGTTCCCAGGGGTCCTGAATGGAGGAATCATCGCAACTCTGATTGATTGCCATGGGACTGGGACTGCAAACGCAGCGGCCCACAAGGCTGCTAAAGATTTTAACCAGCACTTCTTCCATGTCACAGCAGGGATATCGGTGAAATATCTCCGACCCACGCCCATAGACAAACCGGTCACACTTCGAGCACGAGTCACTGAGATGGGTGAGGACAAAATCAAGGTGTCATGTGACCTCTATTCTGATGAAGTCATGTGTGCAACTGGAGAGGTACTGACCGTCCGGGTGGATCCGAGTGTCTTTTTGAAGGTTGAGAAGTAAGACCATGCGGATTTCGCATTCTAATGCGCAATACAGTTTCAAAAATAGTAAAAAATAAGGATTAATAAGAACTCGACGCATACTGCTGAGGTTGTTGCGAGGCTGAGAGTGACAGTCGATTCCTGCGGATATAAATTGACAGTTGTCGTCGTCGTGACTGGGAGTGGCGTTTGGTTGAATGCAGAGAAGAAACTATGTCTGTTTGTTGTATCCGCGACATTAGTGTTGATTTTGGTAAACATAGCACCCACAGTTACATATGGACCTGGATTTGATGGTTCCCTTAATGTCTCTTATATCACTGACTTCTTTCTGTCAGGTGCAGCAGCTCCTCCTGAAACTACAATAGAGTTGGCGGGAACCCTTGGCTTGCGTGACTGGTACACTTCAGATGTTACAGTAACGCTTGCAGTAACCGGGCCAATGCCTGATTTCACTACTGCTTATAGCTATGATAAGGAGAACTGGATCATTTATAGTAGCCCCTTTGTCATTTCAACTGAGGGCGAAACCACCATCTACTACAACTCTACTGACTCGGTGGGTGAAACTGAAGAAACAAAAGAAGCAACAATTCAAATTGATAAAACGCCTCCCGAGCTTTACCTTGAAACAGAGATAATCCCCGGTGAAGGGGTCCTTGTAACTATAACAGTAATTGAAAAAGTGTCTTACTATACTGGTGTTAAATATAGTCTAGATGGGGAAAATTGGGCACGTTATCCTGGGCCGTTTCTTCTCACTGAGGTAGGCACCCAAAAAGTCTACTATCAGGCCGAAGACGCAGCTGGGAATTCAATATCCAAGTTTGATTATGTCGAAGTAGTCATTGAAAAAGCAAAGAATCCTACGGAAGTCAATTACACAGGTGACATATCAGGAGTCTACTCTGACCCAATCAATCTTGAAGCAAGTTTGATCGATGTACTTACAGGGTTGCCAATTCCTGACAAATGGATAGTCTTCACAGTTGGCACCCAAACAATTTCTGCTATGACAAACTCAGAAGGAAACGCATCAGGAATAATAGTATTGAATCAACCAGCAGGTATCTACGAGGTGTCTGCATCCTTTGATGGCGACGATGAGTATCTTGCCGCTTCTGATAGCTCTCAGTTCCTACTTTCTAAGGAAGACGCCTTTGCCTACTACAGTGGACTGACAATAATCGAACAATCTGACTCAACACTCACTCTGATGTCTACAGTGCTTGATGATGCCGATGGCTATTGGGGTGACCTTACTAAGATCTATGTGACTTTCACAATCTATTGCTCATCAGACCAAGCTACAGCTAGTCAGGTCATAGATTCAATTGTGGTTTCGGCTACAGACCTTGCTGGCATTGGTATCTCAACTGTGGAGATTCCTAACCTCGCTGAAGGTGAGTATCTCATTGTGGTCAGTCTCAATCCTGACCAAAATGACTACTACTGGAGTCAGGATTCAGATTCAACTATTATCACAATTTATCACCCTGGACGCGAATCTGTCAAGGGGGCAGGTTGGATTGAGGATGCGGACGGGAACAAAGGTCATTTTGTTTTTCTAGTGAAGTACTCCTGCAGGAATGGATTGAAGGGATTCATATTCTATACCCTACGAGTGGATAATTTGGTCTTTTTCGTTAAGAGTACAGAAATTACTGGATTCACCGTTTATGAGAACCATGCTTTCTTTGAAGCTTCAATTATAATCTACATATATGACCGAGAAACAAAAGAAACAACCCAATTGGAAGATGGCTACAGACTACGGATAGACGCATGGGATTACAAGAGAAGACATGGAGGAGACATCTTTCAGATCCAAATCTTTGACAAGTACGGTATAGTGGTGTATGACGCCGGATTTGACCCTCTTGGTCGTGTACACCGAGGGAGCATTGTAATCCATGGTCATAGACATCATTGGCATCATTGGCATCATTGGCATCATCGGCATCATCGGCATCATCGGTGTTACTGCCACAAAATGAGGCACTGGTAAACCACTTAGAATGAATCATCTTGCTATTCGATAGCTGGACCCATGCACAAGTTCCACAAGACCATCAACTATTAGCTGAGACATGATTGATTTTAGTTCAGATTCTTCCAAATCACAGTCAAGCAACACCATAAGTTCTCCAAGTCCTAGCTCGTTCGCCTCTGAAAGGGCTCGAATCACTGCACCTCTAACCTGTCTTGAGGACCCCTCATAGCATGTTTGCTTTGAAGTTGGTGATATGCCGGTAGAGCTGGATGTCAATACCTGAGATCCGTAGTCCATCAGAGCATTATGCCAGTCCCGCGCCCTTCCTTTCAACAAGACAGTATCTGCTATTGTTTGAAGCTCCTTTTCTGACATCTCTTCTTTTGCAAATCCTAAGGCAATTAGTACTCGCCGAATATTCGTATCCACTGCAGCAAGATTTTGATTGAAAGCAAAAATGAGAATAGAACGTGATGTATATGATCCGATGCCTTTGAGCTTTTCAAGATCTCTTACGGTTTGAGGGAACTCGTCCTTCTCAATAATCTGATTAGCAGCCTTCTTCAACCAGAGAGCTCGACGATTATATCCTAATCCGCTCCAGACCTGCAGAAGATGCTTGGTGTCAGCATTGGCCAACAATTCAATTGTTGGGAATGTCTCCATGAATTCATGAAACTTTGGTACAACTCGACTGACCTGAGTCTGCTGAAGCATCATCTCGGACACTAGGACATTGTATGGGCTGGGGTCTCTTCTCCATGGTAAATCACGGGCATTTTCAGCCCACCAATCCATGATTTTCCTTTGGAATGCTTCTACATCTTCTTGACTAAATATGACAGACAATCTTGATCAGTCACCAGACCTTCTCTACCGGGTAATATACTGTTGCCCGAAACCTATACAAACTTGGACATCACATTCCATGATCGATGTTCGGTTCCTGATTCATCGAGGCTGCATCGTAGGTACATGACCTTTGATGTCTGACGACCTCTCCAACAGGCGTTTATAGTCCCCGTGCAACTCGCGGCGACTACAGAGTCAGTTCATGGACTTGGTTCTTGTCCTAGATCAACTCTACACCGTACTGTTCTATCCGAATTATATAAGCACCGATAATGAAATGTCCGAGAATGTCCAACTTTTTGGCAGCTGTTCACAACCCTTTCGAGTTGCGTAAGACTCATCTTAGAGGATTAACACTAAGGGCTCATGTTGAAAGAAGGGATACTTCGAACTCCTGATGCTCGATTTGAGAATCTTCCCGACTATGACTTTTCACCGAACTATCTGATGATAGATGGTCTACGAATTCATTTCGTCGATGAAGGTCCAAAAGAAGCACACCCCATCCTCTTAATGCATGGAGAACCATCTTGGAGCTACCTCTATAGAAAGATGATTCCCCCTCTTGTCGAGGCTGGATATCGCACCATCGCTCCCGATCTCATGGGATTTGGGAAATCCGATAAGCCCTCCAAAATTAAGGATTACAGCTATCAGAGGCACGTTGACATAATGGTGGAGTTTGTGAAACAACTGAATCTCCAGAACATCACATTATTCTGTCAAGATTGGGGAGGTTTAATCGGTCTCCGCGTGGTCGGAGAAAATCCGGAGAGATTTGGCAGGATAATTGCAGCAAATACTGGACTTCCTTCTGCAAAGGGAATCAAAGCAAAGATTGGATACCCCCTCTTCAAGATTCAAATCAGACGTTTAGGGACAGTGACACCAAAACAATTCCAAGAGAATCCGAATTTCATGAGATGGGTTGCATTCTCACAAACAGTTCCCGAACTTCCAATAGGCAGTCTCGTTCAATCTTCAACATTGACTAATCTCTCTCCTGAGGTTGTGAAAGCCTATGACGCTCCTTTCCTGGATGCATCGTACAAAGCCGGTGCACGGATCTTTCCATACTTGGTTCCTTCACAGTTGTCAGAAAATAAAAAGGTCTGGGACAATGTTTTGACAAAGTGGAAGAAACCATTCCTCACAGCGTTCAGTGATAAAGATCCAATCACCAGAGGAGGCGAAAGATACTTTCAGAAGATGATTCCCGGAGCACAGAACCGTGAGCATGTTACCATAAAGAGCGCTGGACATTTTCTTCAGGAGGACAAGGGTGAAGAGCTTGCTCAGGTCATAATGGACTTTTGCAAATCTTCTTAGGTTTGTAGTATTGATACTAAGTCGGTTGTGGATATCGTGTGGACAAAATGGATGATGTTTCTCTCAGTAGTGGTGATGATCACAGGTCTTTGTTTCGCCATAATCTTTCCCTATTTCATGCCACAGGCAATTGAACCGTTCTTCACCGAGATTACAGGAGGGGCGTTTGCTGATCTGACACAGGCTGAAGTTACTTTTCACAATCTCCTCTCTGCTGTGATTGGTGGAACATTGTTTGGTTGGGGTCTGATGATTGGACTGATGTCTTATAGGCTCATGAAAGTCCCAGAGGACTGGATTTGGTCAGTAATCACAATCAGTGTCCTCGCATGGTATGTTCTGGATACGCTTGGGTCACTACTGGCAAGCAGTTCCCTGAATATACTCCTCAACACAACAATTCTGATTTTGGCACTACCTCCTATCATTGCCAATCGAAAAGCTGTTGTCAACGGCTTTCGTGATCTGTCATAGGTACTTCGGGATGGCCTTGATTAGTTCTTCAATAGATTCAACAATCTCTCCATTGACTTCGATGGCTCCAAGGACATACTGATTCTTGTACATCCTTCCAGGACCTTTTCTATTGCTCCGAATATCTGTATACAGCCCGATGACCGGAATGCTTGAGGCATATGCAACTCCAATCTCACAAGCCACACCACTGTCTATTGGGAACTGGTCAAGACATGCGACAACAATGTCAGATGATTGAAGATCCTGTGTATCGATTCTGAAGATCTCCTCATTTGTTGGGTCTGCATCATCCTTGAACGCTTCTTGAGGGAGAAAGATTGTATGTCCCTCAGCCCGGACTCTCTCCACACTGACCTCGTTGAATTTCCGATCTGCATCAGAGAATAATGCATTCGCCCAGTAGATTCTCGCCTTCTTCATTGAGTTCAGATCCTGCTTCTATCTGCTTGGAGGATTACACATCAAACATGTCCATTCTGCAGTTTGAGGGTCGTAGTTGAACACATCAAAGAACCGTGCCTCTCGCAATTGAGTCACTAGCTTATCCTGCTCACTTGAAGTCAGGAATGGTTCACTGATGAATGAGAGGAAGTCCTTTTCCTCTCCTGTCTTGTAAAGGTTGTACGCTTTCCGAACAGAGTCTATTGCATCACTGGTCTCGAATGGGAAAATGACCGCTTTTCCTAT
Organism: Candidatus Thorarchaeota archaeon AB_25; assembly: GCA_001940705.1. GTDB lineage: Archaea > Asgardarchaeota > Thorarchaeia > Thorarchaeales > Thorarchaeaceae > SMTZ1-45. The sequence goes on along the minus strand of MEHG01000055.1, from coordinate 6,090 downwards.
ACTCACTGCAGACATAGCTATCTTCAACCACTTGCTCCATTCTTTTGTTTCAGTCACGAAGGGTCTTTCAAGAGGGTATAGACACTGCTCTTTCTGAATACCACATACATAATGAAGCTGGAGTGTCTTTCGGACTCGACCTTCAGCTGTGAAGCGAATAGGTATTGGCAACTTCTTCACAATATCTGCAATGAAGGTCTTGAGCATCTCCACATTCTTGTCCACGTATTCCTTCAGTGAGTCAACCGATAAGGCCGCCTCTTTGATCAGTGCATTCTGCTCCTCTATCTGAGCAGCCAGTGACCGGAGGTCTCTTCCCTCCATGATGTCGATAATCAGATTTGCCTGGTCGCGAACATACTGCTGAGGGTCATCAGCGTACTTTCGGATTAGTTCCATATAGGGCACAAGCAATTCACGGTTCATCTGACCCAGATTACGGAACTCGGAGAGCACCATGATTGCTGCCTGTTGATCTGCATCTTTCAACAACTCTGCAAGAAACGGAAGAATCTCGCGGGCTACATCATCAGATAACCGCCCTATTAGTCCTAATAGTGGGGGGACCGTGAACTTCAGAGCATCAACATGGTCTAGAGACTGTTGAAGGTCGCTTAGGTAAGGATACACTGCATCTGGTTTGACCCGTGCAACCTCACTCAAGATCATTGTTACCATCGATGCCGATACTGGGGACTTCAATCCTCCTACGAATAGTTCAAGGTGTGGTAATAACGACTCAGGTTTGTTTCGTGACATCTCAAGAAAGACTGAGAGAAGCAGAGACCGTAGTTCTGAGTCTGTTTGATAGAGACGGACCAGCAGATCTAGTCTGTCATCAAACTCTTCTGGCTTAATCTTATACAGGTGCATCAAGGATGCTGACAGCTCTTTTGAGCCCTGCACAACCAAATCGATGACTTCTCCAGTATAGTTCTCAAGCAGTTTCGGATTCTCGTACGATACTGATGTGACAATCCTATACGATGGCCATCTTGCGGCACCTTTCTTCTTCAGGTATTTGAAAACGAGTGGGAATGAGATCTCTAAGAGCTGCGAGTCAGCGACAAGAACCTGTATCTGAGTAGTGAACAAATGACTGGCTGCAGCATTGATCATAGTCTCACTGTTGTCCTCACTCATCTCCCTAGAAGAGAGAAACTCAAGTGTGGTCATGATAGCCGAGTGGAATTTCCTATCTGCCCCTGGTACCTTTTCACAGACTAACATGCATGCATGAGCAATCTGCATCGACACCATATCATCAGTGCTCTGTGGAATGTATGTCAAAAGGTCTGGAATACTAGGCTCGACCTCTTGCGGACTTTCTGTTGCTTTTTTCACTAAAGACTTTCCAGCCTCTCTTCGAATCTTTTCCTGAGCATCAAGTAGTTCTTGCAACGCTATCCTCCTCTCAATGAGGGTCTACACAAAGGCATGTTTTGTTGCTGGATATCGAACATTCCAGCTACTTATGATATCTCTTTTCTTTGTCAGCCGCCTAAGAGACGAACTATTAGTTCGAAGAGTGCGATGTAGAAGTTGCCGCTTGGCGGTGCCAGAAACACCCATGAGACATGGAAGTAGGGACGTAGCACCCATGCCAACTGGGTTCCTACAAATGCGAGTACAAGACTTCCTATCATCATTGCTGGTACCCATCTCTTGTTTTCACCATGGATTCGACTAAAACCATTGAGCAAATAGCTTACCGCTGTCAGGCCAGCTAATGCAAAGAAGAGGACGTTCAACAGGACTGTGAATGCATATGTGGCAAACGTTCGTTCGGGGGTCGTGAGCGTGAAGAAGAGAGTCACAGGCAGAAATGCAATCATCATGATGGCCATCACGGTGACACTGACCATGAACAAAACTGCCATCTGTCGAAGACTGAGTTCGCCACCCAGAATACCGTTGAGGACATAGTAGGTGGGTAATGATACAAAAAGGGCTATCAGCAATAGCATGGGGATTTTCATGGCATCAAAGAGAATCTGGACTCCCCCCGCATAGACACCCATCACAGCTCCATAAAGAGCACCGAAAACAATCGTTGAAACAGTGGCTACTATTGCATAACTCTTGAGATTCTTCTCATCCTTGATGTTCTCATAGACCGTTTCACGATCCCGGATGAAAATACTCAGTGTTTCAAAGAACACTTGTTGATCCAACCAGAACACCTCCTAGAAGGTGTAGAGTGACCTTACTATATTAGATTCCGACACTAGAGATATTGTACTATTGGAATCCTGATGCTGTCCCGATGAGCATTACCAGACAATAGAGATTATATTAGAGATGTTGATGATGTCTGTTTGAAATAATTGAATGGTGTCGTAGATGACGTGCTACTTCAAAAACTCCAGAATGAAAGAGTTGCTCCGCGATATTGAGGTAGAAGCAACAACGGAGAACATAAAGAAAGTTGATGAGATCCTTCATGAACTACTGAGCGTAGATTATCCTAACTGCGCTGCTACCTGGAAGATGGTACGTAAAAAACTCGAGTACGACGCTGAGGGGTTCACAAAAAGACTAAGAGCCGTAGTAGAAACTCGTCTATAAATCCTGAAAAACTGCATCTCATGCACTTCTCATTGATATTCAGCTATACTTTTGTGGGGATTTGTCATTACACAATATTGCGTTCAGGAGGTTCCGACATTGGTTGTAGTTATTGTTCTAGTACAGGTCAAAGCAGGAACATCAAGTGCTGCTTTTGCTGAAATTGAAAAAGTCAAGGATATCCAACATGTGCATATGGTGACCGGACCATATGATATCATTGCCTATGCTGATATACCTGTAAAGGCTGGTTTTCGAAAATTAGTCGAAGACATTCATGATGCGCCCGGTGTGGAGAGAACAGAGACCTGTATGGCCATCTAATGCGTTAATCACTGCCAGTTTCATGCTGGTATAGTGTGCAGTAGGCCATCGTTCAAAGGTTTCAAATGGATTTCCAGTGGTATGTATACCAATCTCCTCTGCGAGGTATTAATTTGCAGCTTCTGGAAAATGTCCTAGTTCATGGCTCAGTCTTTGCAGTACTTCTCACAGTGTACTTGCTTGGTATCATGCGTGGACTCAATCCCCGAATATGGGCATTCAGTGACTATCCAAGAGAAATCACAGATCATGTGCCACCTCAGACTGCTAGAGAACGAAAGATAGGTGCCTATATTGCCATTCCATTCTTCATTCTCGGGATAGGGTTCCCTTTGGTGTCAACAATGATGCTCGAGAGCCTCTATGGCGGGTCCATCCCCTTATTGGATGCGTTTCTGAACATCTTTGGTATCGTGATGTTTGGAAATATCGCAGATTTTGTGATTCTTGACTGGTTGATAGTTGGTACAATCACTCCCGACTGGGTGATAATACCTGGGACCGAACACATGCGGGACAAGGAGTACAAGGATTTCAGACTCTATCATGCAAAGGATCACGCTAGGGCGTTGATCTTGTTGGTCATTTTGAGTCTATTATTTGCTGCAGCTGTTGTATACCTCTAGGGTGTAGAAACTATCAACGACCTGCTGCATAAATGACTGCAGCAGTTGATGAGAGAAGATCATTCCCTTCGCTGAGTTCACTATCTAAATCAGTTCGTGACACTGCAAAATAGTCTGATTCAGCCCTCATGATTCCCCGGGGGCCCTCAAACTTGAGACGCATCAAAAAGGCAACAGCTCTAGCAGTGGCGCTTTCTTTTCCAAGAGGTTTTCTCGTTTCTCTATAGTGCTCAACAACGAGCTTTTCGACGAAATTGATTCTTTCCCAAAATGTAGCGACATCCAAGTGCAGTTTGAATGCTACTATATCTCCAAGCGAGTCCAAAATGAATACTCCGCATGTGTTCTTGGGCAAACTCCCAACAATGACCTTGTGTACATACTCTGTCAATATAGTTCTACTAAGTTTTCGTCTGGTCTGAATTGGCGCATCTGCTCTTACGATTGGAACAATGACTATGCCTGAGTAGGATAGAGGCTCACTCAAGCTTAAGATTTGACCCTTAAGAATCTCATCTGCCACTACTCTCACGCGATCAGACCCGCTCATCTCTCTCTTTTCCTCACGAACTATTGTAATTATATTACGTATTACGCAACACGAACGAATATAAAGTTTCTGAATTGCGGCTTATGACACAAAATTAGGCGCGAATCGAACATTTTGAGGAAAAAAAGGTGTAGCATCAGGTGAAAGAGGAACTGGGAGAGGACTTTTAAAGAGAACATTCTAAAACGAAACTATAATGTCTTTATTTACAATTTTGAGGCCTATCAATTCCCTAAAATCATCTAGATATGTTTATATCCAATTAAATCATATATTGGGCTCGCGGGTTATTTTTTCTGTACAGACTTCTCGCCTGAGTCCACATTGGATGCGGCGGTGTCCAAGGCAAGAACAACCCTGAATGTCCAGCGAGGTGACATTAGTGGGTAAAGACAACAAGCAGAAGAAAAAACTGAAACCGAATCAGAAACCAAAGAAATAACTTCTCTGATCTGATCTCCTAGCATCTTAGAATAATTCAGTCCCCCGGGGAGGTCTCCGCCTCCCCCCTCCCTTCTTATTTTGCACATGGGTTTACCAAGTTTTAATAACCCCCGAACTGCTCTAATCCTAAAATAAAGCGGTCATAAAGATGAAGAAAGTTCTAGTTGTTTTTGATACGACCTATGGGAACACCGAGAAACTCGGAAGAGAGATTGCTGCTGGTATCGAGGAAGGCGGTACTGCGGAGTGTAAAGTCATTGGAATCAAGGAGGTCAAAGCGGAAGACATCTCTGGCTTTGATGGTGTGCTCTTTGGAGGACCAATCCATGCGTTCAGGGCAACACGTGGAATCAAGGGTGCTGTAAAGGAGGCCGCAAAGAAGGGTCTTGATGGCAAGTTGGTCTCTACCTTCGACACGTATCAGGCTCCTGGGCATAAAGGACGTGCAGCCAAGCAGATCGAAGAGATGATTGCCGACAAAGCCCCGGGTGCTAAGATACTCTCTCCTGGTTTTACTGCGCTTGTTGACGATCGAAAGGGTCCACTTAATGCTGCAGAACCAGCGAACGCTCGAGAGTTTGGAACTCGTTTTGCAGAAAAATTGGGGGAGTGATCAGGAGTTGAAAGACGGACAAACCATTGCTAGGAACCTCCGTCTTTTATAATTCAAATCAACTGAAATTGACATGTGGACCAGAATTCATCAGATTGTGATACTTGCGATCTTACTGGTTTCAGTTTCTGTAGTTTCTGGATACTCAGACTCTGCTGGTTTCAGTCCTAGTTCTATCACGTACTTCCCTGATGATGAATGGGCTTTTGCTACGCCCGAGGAGCAGGAAATGAGCTCGACCATCCTAGATGAGATGATGCAATACATCGAAGACTCATCAGCTCCTATCCATGGATTGGTTGTGACAAGAAACGGGTACCTAGTGAAAGAGGGTTACTGGTCATACTATACTATTACCTCTCCTCATCATATCTTTTCATGCACAAAGAGCTTCACCGGGACTCTTGTGGGAATCGCCATCAAGGAGGGATTCATTGACAATGTAAGTCAGCGGGTCGTTGACTTCTTCCCAGGGATGACGATTGAGAATCTGGACTCTCGTAAGGAGGCAATGACCCTCGAACATGTCCTTACTATGACAACCGGACTTGATTGGAACGAGTGGAATAACTCCTATGATGATCCGACAAACATGTACAATCAGATGTTTGGAAGTTCTAATCCGATTCAGTTCTTTCTCGATCTCCCAATGGCACACGAACCAGGGGAACAATGGATGTATACCACGGGAGCTTCACATTTGCTCTCTGCAATAATTCAAGAAACAACGGGCGTGACAACACGCGAGTTCGCAGAAGAGTACCTCTTTGACCCACTGAACATGACAATTGGCGGCTGGAATGTAGATTCACAAGGGATCAACAATGGTGGAACTCAACTCTATGTCACTCCCCGTGCAATGGCGAAGTTGGGTCTGCTCTATCTCAATAATGGTTCATGGGATGATCAGGAGATTCTTCCCGAAGACTGGACCGATCAAGCATCTTCTCCACACGCGAATATAG
>MEHG01000054.1 GCA_001940705.1 Candidatus Thorarchaeota archaeon AB_25 | reverse complement strand
TCTAGAAGTACCATGAGAGGAATTCGTAGGAAAGAGAAAGCCATCGAAAATAAGGATGAGATCATTGCTATTCTTCAGAAGGCTCAATACATCACAATAGCAATGAGTGTTAAAGATGAACCATATCTTGCGACTCTGAGTCATGGCTATGATGTCGATAATTACTGTATCTACTTTCACTGTGCCCAAGAGGGAAAGAAGTTGGATATTCTGAAAGAGAATAACATTGTGTGGGGGCAGGCTCTCGAAGATGCAGGTTATGCAGAAGGTTCCTGCGACCATCTCTATGCTACAGCTCAATTCAGAGGTCGAGTGACTTTTGTCGAGGATCTTGAAGAAAAGGAGCGAGCCCTGAAAATTATGATTCGTGCTATTGACTCAAATCCTGAAAAAGTGATAGAGGAGCAGGTTACAGAGAAGTCTGTGAAAAATATCAAAATCGGGAGAATAGACATCGAATACATGTCTGGCAAGAAATCGAAGGAAGTTATCATTTCACTCTAGATGCGTTTGAGAGATCTAAGAGTCTAGACATCGCTTCGTCTACTCTCTCATAAGGGACGAATAGATGGTCATGGTAGAAGGCTGAAACTGCATTTACGCTTATTCCAACCTCTGCCAGATGACTAGTTATAGCTGCTAGAAAACCAACAGCTTCAAGATCCGAATGAATAGAGAGTGATACAAGACCCCAGGAAGAGCTGAAATCAAGCTCGTTCTTCTCAGCAACCACCTTTGTGACAATGACTGTTGGTCCCTCACTCTCTCTGAAAACCATTAGGGGACCCTCAAGGTCTTCTAATTGGCTCTCTTGGATTGAGCAGAAGACATACTCTCCTTGTACAACCATCGGTTTCATGTTTCTTAGAAGTGACTCCAGATTTGATTCCCCGGTCATTCTGAACAACCACACTCTTACTTCTTGCCACCATATTTCTCCCAAGAGGTGATGTCCTCTAATGGGAATCGTGTGCTCTTCCGCTCTTGGTCACCATAGCCAAGAGATATTGAACAGACAACTCGTAATCCTTCAGGAATCTCAAGGACTTTGCGAAATTGTGGTTCTAGATTAGTGTCTCGAACTCCCATCCAACAGGTTGCCAATCCTTGAGAGTGCGCGGCTAGCAACATGTTCTGCACTGCCTGATGAGGATCTGCGAGGTAATACCTAGGATGCTTAGCAGGGTCTCCAAGTACGACAATGACTACTGGTGACTCTTTCATGAAACGTCCATAATCATGTATGTCAGCAAGTTTCGTCCTCATCTCATGATTTCGAATTACGATAAAGTGCCAAGGTTGTTTATTTGATGCTGAAGGTGCCCATCGACCTGCTTGGAGGATTATCTGAAGATTCTCCTCTTCAACTTCATTGGGCTTGTATTTTCTAATACTTCGACGGTCTCTGATAGTCTTGATAGTGTCCATAGTTCATAAGCTCCTATTTCTCAGATGTGCGAACCAAGTAAAATATTGCGCGCTATCATAAACCTAAAAGGAGGTGTTTCTTGGCGCACGATACATCTGATTGGTGAACACGATCATGATAGTAAAGACAAAGCGAAAGGAACTAACTAGTGTTGGTGTCGATATCGGTACATCGACCTCACATGTCGTGTTCAGCCAAATTGTACTAGAGAAGGATGATACTTCACGAACTGAGAAGTTCGAGATTAAGGAAAGGAGAGTTCTCCATTCAGGACCAATACATCTGACTCCCTTCAGGGATGCCAGAAACATTGATTTTGAACGGCTCAGAGACCTTCTACTGCATGACTATCGGACCGCGGGCATTGAGGTCTCTGAAATAGACACAGGGGCGGTCATAATCACTGGAGAAACTGCAAAGAAAGAAAATGCAGAATGGATTGTCAGAGCTCTAGCTGGAGAAGCAGGAAAATTCGTTGCTGCAACAGCGGGACCCAATTTCGAATCTGTTCTCGCAGCCTATGGTTCAGGCGCTGTAACAAAGTCCGCGGACTCGGGCGAAACGATAATGAACATCGATATTGGGGGCGGATCATCAAATGCTGCTGTTTGCAAGGATGGTCGTGTAGTTGCTACAACTGCCATAAATGTTGGCGGCCGGTTAGTAGCAACTGATGAGGATCAACGAATCATCCGCTTAGAAGATACTGGTAGAAGTCTAGCTGAAGCAGTGGGGTTGAGTCTGGAAATTGGACATGTTCTTACTGAAACAGAAAGAAAGACACTCGCGGAATCTCTTGCTGAGGCACTTCTTGAGTGTGTTCAACAGAAACCGTTTTCCGACATCACTTCAATGCTAATGATGGCACCCCCTCTCCAATACGAGGGTGAAATTGATTGCATAACATTCTCTGGAGGGGTTGCTGAATATATCTATGAAAGTGAGAAAAGGGTGTTCAACGACCTGGGAGTATCTCTAGCCAGAGCAGTAAAAGAGCAGGCAGAGAAAGCAGGTTTACCAGTTGGAAAACCGGAGCATAAGATACGTGCCACTGTTATAGGAGCAGGAAATTTCAGTCTACAAGTTAGTGGTTCAACAACATTCCTCTCATCGGGTCTAAATTATCCACTTCGAAATCTACCAGTTATCGAACCTCATATTACCACAAGAAAGCCATCTTCATCAGATGTTAGTATGGCCATTAAGAGAGCCCTATCAAGATTCGACCTTATAGAAGGTGTGGACCCCCTCATTCTCGCCTTCAATAATTCGGTGAGACCGTCCTATGAAAATCTCAGAGAGTTTGCACTGGGAGTCGTCAGTGCTCTACCGAATACCGTGAAAAACCAGACACCCATTTTCATGTGTTTTGATGCAGATATCGGAAATAGTGTTGGGAATGTCATGAAACGAGAAACTGGAATTAAGAATGAGTTGCTGTCCATCGACGAGATTAGGTTGAAAGAAGGCGAGTTCATTGACATCGGAGAGCCTATAATCGAGGATGTAGTGGTTCCAGTTGTTATCAAAACCTTGGTCTTCGATTCTGAATAATCTAATAGCTACCTCTTCCGACGTTTGCGAATCTGTGAAACCAGAAGATACGTTATCGGGACAGTGATAGATTCATCATCTGATGTCGGTACATAGGGATCCTGCTCTTTATCAAACCACATTCTATGTTCATAGTCGGTCCAGATCTCATCTCTAACAATGATAATCTTGCTAAATCTGATATAGGCAAAACCAATGAGCGGAAGGATTGGGAATGGAAAGACCATAGGGAAAAAGTCACCTGGATAATAGAGAGTTAACAAGCTGAGTATGATAATTGCAGAGGGGAGTATCTCACCAAGCAGTGCAACAGAGGCAAGTCTTGATTTATTGATTCGACCAGTTTGGAATCGGAAGATATCTCGCACAAAAACTAACCGGAGGGCAGACAATAGCGCCATAGATGGCAGAAGAAGGACGTCGTGAGCATTAAAATTCCCTGTTACCTCTAGTATCGTCCTTATCCATGGAGACCCGGTATAAGCTGAATATTGATATGAGAGAGACAGAAACTGAAAATGAATGGACCCCCATTCGGGAATTATAAAGAACATGAATGGGATGAATACAATACCAATCCAGAGAAGTACTGATAGGATTTTTCCACGTCTGATTCTCTTGTGAAGAGTTGACGTTATGGAACTATAACTCAGAGCGCGATGCTCTTTCGGAATACTCCGCATCGTTGACTCTCGAGATATCAATGGGAGAATGACGAAGAAAGCTATGGATAGGATTGGTGCAAAAAGAACTGTGGTATAGAAATAGCTCATAGCCAACAAGGCACCACCGAAGAGAAGTAGTAATAGACTGATGAACCAACTGAGTATACATGCTGCAGCTGCTCTTCTGCGGACAGATTTTGAGATTGGTCTAGAGTTAAGGTGATGTTCAAAAATCAGACATGGTAACATGATGATTAGACCAACTAGAAGATAGCTGATCGAGGCAAAGGCAACAATAGTATCTCCACCTACCAAAAGGAGTATCGAAATCCATCCGAAATTAGGAGATGAGAAGACTCCCTGCAAGGGGAATAACAAGACGATTAGTATCTTGATAAGGAAAGCTACGGAAGGCTTTCGCCTATTAGTGACTTCGTTCATCTCCACCTCATCTTCTAACACATTCACCTATTAATTATACCCAGTTTTCAGTAGATGTACTAGAAAGAGGATATCATTCTTATAGCTGAGAACAACACTTTGAAACGATGTTGCATGCAGACTACAACTACAACACCCCCTCCTGATTTCTTCGTGGATCCTTTTGGATACCTTCTCTACTATATCGATCTACTATTCCCATACATTATGGTAGTGGTTTCACTACTCGTGGTCTTGGTTCTATATTGGATACTCACCCGTTTAGTTAGAAGTTCTCTTACGTCTGTAGGAATGGGAGTCGAAGCTTCAACCGGAATTGTGTTGGTTCTCAGACTTGTCTTTTTCATGGCAGCATTGATGATTGTAATCAACGCTTTTGAAACGAGTCTTGCAACAATTCTTTCATTAACAGCAATCTTTGGTACTGCACTGGGCCTTGCTTTCTCTCAGGCACTAGGGAACATTGTCAGTGGGTTATATGTCCTCGCGGCTCGACCCTTCAAAGTTGGAGATTATGTCAGAGTAGCTGGAGTTGAAGGTATAGTCAGAGAAATCACTTTGAATTACACAAGAATTCTCCTCGGGGACGAAACAAGACAGCTACTCCCGAATAGCAAAGTTGTGAGCAGTGAGGTCACCAACTTTCGTGTTGCTGTGGCAGACATACTTGAAGACAAGGAGAAAACAGTTGAAGAGGCAAAGGAGGAGAAACAGAGAAGGTCGTATATTCGCTCTATTGATAATGCAATAGATAAACTTCGAGATATGGCAAGTGATGCTGATGCATATCGTTATACATTCGATATGAATATTCATATGAGCTATAACCAGAAGGAAATGCAACGACGGTTCGATGTGGTCTGTAAGAAATACGAGAAGGTGTTTCTTGCACTTCCAACATATCAGGTATGGGCAAAGCCAACAGCTGCAGTCACTTACCGTTTTACATTCATAGTAGAAGACCCCATGTTAATAATCAAGAAGACCTCAGAGTTCATGGAGGACCTTCTTGAGTATTATATTGAAGGAGCGCAATGAGTCACTAAGAATATCTCGGTACTAGATCAATAAACCAAGGAGCTACTCGAGCATCATCGACTCTGTCGGACGAAGGCAGGTATGGTTTGATATCAACAATCGGTGAACCATGAGTAGCATCCATATGGTCTATCTTCAAACGATGATTCTCAACATCCACCTCTAGAAGCTTGACAATGGTGTGTCCTATCGGGTTCGGTCTTGATGGAGACCGGCATGAAAATGCACCTGATGGTTCGACTCCCTTGTTTCTTGGAGGATAGGAAATCAGTGTAGTTCGATTTTCCTCAGTATCACGTTCATGAATCCACCAAAGTATAATCAAATGTGAGAAAAGGTCAACATGAATCGTTGCATCCCAAATTTCAGGATTGATGACCAGATAGATTCCGGTGTCGTTCTTTTCGACATGACCAATAGGATGGATCGAATATACCAACACATTCACCTTCTTAGTAGGAACGTAATACTAGTGCAAATTAATCCGACTATAGAGCAACAATTCTACTGCTCGTTAGAAGCAGTGGAAATCATCCGGACATCAGAAGAAGAGAAGTGACTTCCACTCTCAAATCGTCTTCAGACATAAATCCAGCCAGTTGTTTATTACCCATGTTAATCGTGGGTAGAGCAGGCAAATCATCTTCACTAACTTCCGAGTCAGGGTCATCAACATTGATGAGCTGGATGTTTGATGGGCTAATGCTCATCTCTGTTAGGACTGCAGTCAGCGATTCAAGAACAGGACCACAGAAGACACAATGGTCTGATTTGTAGAACATGATAGGAGGTATCTTGAGTTCCTCTTTCCAAACTGGTAAGAGTACAATGAACTTGCTCCCCTGAGAAAGATCTGAGGGGTCTCTATCCTCAACCCACACTCTTCCACCAAGATGCTCAATATATCTGTCAACAACAGTCAACCCTAAACCTTTTCCAGCCAACTGCTCCTCTGGTCCTCCAGTTCGCCGGAATATCTGGTCCTTGTGTTCATCCGGAATTCCAGGACCATGATCTAGGAATTCAATCCGGACCATGTCACCATCTTCAGTGGTATCAGCTTTAATATCAATCTCTACGATAGTACTGGAATCTTCACTCGCAGAGTAATGGATAATGTTGAAGAAAATATACCACATGAAAGCATGTCCAACAACATCGAATGATTGTTCGGGGATGTTTGAATTAATTTTGAGTGTCTTCCATGAAAAATCCCAAGTAACCTCCCTGACAGCCTTGTTGAAGTGTGGTTGAAGTCGAGTTTCGACTTTTTCTGGAGGTGCCTGACCCAATGATATCAGAACACTCATGTTGGCAATCATCCTGCCTGCACTACGCACGCTCCAAGAAGTCTCGCTGAGTAATCCTTTGAGACGTTCCGGTAGATCCAGAGAGATTCTTAGATCCTCCATCGCGAACAGAACGTTCTGATTTGTCATGTTCAGATCGCTACTCATGACCTCCATGTACAAATTGGCTCTCTCACTCTCATGTCTGAGCCTCTGTTCGACTCCGCGTCGAGATGTCACATCAAATGCAGTAAGGCCAATCTCACTCACCTTCTCAGTTCCAGATGTGAGAGGGCTGGAAGAGATGTTAGCCCAAATTATCTTACCATCACCACGTTTCATCTGAATCTCGAGACCACTCACACTCTTCCCTCGAAGAGCCTCTTTGACGATGTCTGCTCCAGGATCATAGAGTCGTTCCGGATCCGGTAGAAATTCTGAGAGAGACCTCCCAATGATTTTCTCTGCTTCCAAACCAAGTAGTTCCTCAGCTGCTGCATTGACTTGCTCGATGTTTCCATTACGGTTCAGCGTGATGTACGCAACTGGGGACATATCATAGAGTGTAGCAAAACGATTCTCTAGCTCTGTTACGGCCGCTTCAAGCTCCATCTGTGACGTGATGTTGCGCACTGTAGCGATGATTGCGGGCTCTCCCTCCAGTTTGATTTCAGTTGGAGTAATTTCCACATGAAGGACATTGTTGTCCTTTGATTCGAGGCGGGTGATGAATCGCGTTGCGTTATTACCGGTGACAAGAGCCTCAATCATTTCTTGATCACGTCTTCGAGATATTGGATCTATGAGATCTTCAAAAGAAGTATCCAAGAGAGTGTCTCTTTCATAACCCAACATATCAGTAAAAGCGGAATTAGTGAGGATAATGTCTTCATCTTGGATGACAACAAAACCATCACGGACTACCTCCATTACCCTATGTAGCCATGATGTTTCGCGATTCTCACCTGTCACAAGTGACACCCGTAGTCTAAATTTTCTACACGATTGTACATAAAATAATGTAGCTAGTCTTCATTCGATTTTTAAGGTCTTCAAGATACTCGAAGAATCCGAGAATGTATTATTTCTAAGGGAGAAACTCTTTAGAAATAATCCTACAGAAGTGTGTGGACGAAAATGCGGTATGAGTGTGTCAAGGCAAGGTCACTCCTTTCTAAACCGCATGTCGCAGACAGCTGGTTCCATATGAACAGAAGCCTGAACGCCTACCGTGGTTGCGAACATGGCTGCGTCTATTGCGACGGAAACTCAGAGTACTATCATGTAGACAACTTCTACTCACATATCAGAGTGAAAGAGAATGCAGCAGAGGTTCTTCGAAAGGAGCTGAAGAAACTTGGTTTCACTTCTAGGTCTGAACTTGAAACTGAAACACTCTGGTCCTTTCTTGACGATGAGGATGCAAGAAGAATTGCTGAGAAGGTCCCCCGAAGACTAGTGATTGGAGCATGTGGTGGTGTCAGCGATGGCTTCCAACAGGCTGAAAGAGAGCACAAAATCACATATCGCATTCTAGAAGCACTGCTGGATTACGGTATGCCAGTCTTCATTCTAACTAAATCAGACCTTGTTCTAGAGTATATCGACATTCTCAAGGAAATTCATGAACGAGCTTTTGCGAACGTTGTGTTCACGATAACTTGTTCAGATGATGAAGTCCAGAGAGTATTCGAACCAAATGCGTCAACAACATCAGAACGATTCTCTGCACTAAAAGAAATCAGAAAGGCAGGTCTCTTTGGAGGTGTGATGGCAACTCCAATCATTCCCACTATTGGTGACAATGTCGAGAATCTAACTGGTCTTGTTAAAGCAACAAAGGCTGCTAAAGGTGAGTTTATCCAGTTTGGAGGCATGACGCTAAAACCAGGTCGTCAGAAGGAATACTTCATGCGAGTGATAAACAGGCGCTTCCCTGACAATTATGACTCCATAACAAGAATATACGAGAACAACAACACGTACGGACAACCAGTCTATAAACGGCTCCCGGTAAATGTGATGGTACTGGGTCGACACGTATGCAAACAAGTGGGCGTAAGGGACAGGACTGTACGTCACAAAATACCTCATGAGTATGAATCTAATAATCGAGTCCTTGGAGTTCTTCTTGACATTGTCTTTCGGATGAACATGTTCTTTGGAATGCCACGAAGCGCAACCAAACCCTATTGGGAACTCGCAGCCAGAATTGAACAAGGCGTTGATGAACTTACGAAGCTCCGGACTGAAGGAGCGCTTAATCAACATCTGATGATCGACAACTCAATGGGGGAAACTGTATCAGAGATTCTGGACACAGGAACCTGCAATGCACTTGACAACCTCGAAGCAAGAATCGATAGAATGACAGAAACCCATCTTGATACCGAGATTCGAACATCGCCGGATGAATTTGTGTAGCTACTCATGATAGGATTCATTCTGCAGACTTGAACAAGACAATCTCGTGCAGTGTTTGACCGTCTTCTTTGTAGATCTTGCCTTCATGATTAACTGTCAGTTCAAAGTTAGACAACAAACGGAAGTATCCAGGTTTCATGCGAAGGACATTCTTTGCCAGAAATGCGAGAACTGGATTGAAGTTAGTTAGCATGTCTTCAGCCTCCAAGACCTTGTCCACTGTTAACACAGCCTCCATCTCTCCAGGTACTTTGACAGCGATTTTGTGAGGGAAACTATGCTTTGCATTCGGATTGAACTCAAAGTCTTCCTTCGTGAACTCATACTCCCCAGAACTGACAATCGGCTCAGCTCCCTTTGCTAGTAATAGCACTTTGACTTGATGTCTGTCTACTTTCTCATTGCATTGAATGAAGGCATAGGAAACCGTGAAGTTCTCAGAGTAAACTCGCCCCCACATCCAGTACTCGATAATGCTCTGAAATGAAAAGTTCAACCAGTTATGGTCATGATAACCCACTCCCTTAACTGACATCGAGGTGTCGCCATCTCTGACTGTTCCTTCAACAGAGGCTCTCGCAAAAGGCACAACCCAAGCGAAATGGCCCATGTCTCCAAAATGTGAATAACCAGTTCCAGGTTTCCAACCTTTTACTTGTGCTTTGTAAGTCAGATGGAACATAAGATCTTCATTTTCCAAGAATATCTCATAGACTGGAAGACCATCATCATGGAATTCCACTTTCATGTAATTCTCGCCAATCTTGATATCAGGTCTCTCTCGTGATGCATAGAAGTCTGGTTTCTTGTACTTGATGACTTTCTGAGTCTTGCGCCCATCTGGTCTCAGAAACGTTTAGTCCTTATTCAAGGAGGCCAATATGACAGGACATACCGACTTCTGAAATATTCCTTACATGGAACTCTACTTGAAACTTGGACTATTGGAGATTCCACATGGCCCAAGCCACTAAGTAATATACCACAGATGGAGCCAACTTCCACAGGACTGGTTTACATGTCGTACGGAGATGTCTGGACTCAAGCTTTTGTCATAGGTCCCTATGCACTGCTCCCTCCTATCACAGGAACTCTTCTTCTCGCTGTGGGTGGAGGGATTGGAGTCATGGCAATAGTTGGATTCTATGTATATAGAAAGAAGCTTACCCACGGAACTTTGGCTCAGTCCGGAAGTTATATGATTGATTATTCTTGAGAGAATTCTCGAGGAAATCACAATGGACCCCCGAATCGAAGAACACGCTAAAATCCTAGTTGAATGGAGTACTGAAGTACAGAAAGGTGATATGGTCGTAATTACTGCATCACCACTTGCTCATGATCTAGTAATTGCAGTGACCAAAGAGGTTGCGAAATCAGGAGGATCTAGCATTGTGCTAATGCAGAGTGGGGAAGTGATGAGAGCATACTTTGATGGTGCAAATGATGAAACACTCAAGCTCTTCCCCAAACATATGGATGCACTTTTCGACAACTGTGACGTAATGATCGGCATCAATGCCCCTGTCAACACCAAGGCACTGGCAAATGTAGATCCGGTGAAAATCATCACAAGGTCAAAAACTAACAAAGAGATCAACGATAAGGTGATGACAAAAAGATGGGTGGGAACAATTCACCCTTGCCCTACTCTTGCCCAACAGGGAAATATGAGTTTAGGTGAATACCAAGATTTTGCGTATAATGCAATGCTGATTGACTGGAAGAATGAGAGCAAGAATTGGTATCTAATGAAGGAACATCTGGAAAGTCATGATGATATCCGATTTGTTGGACCAGAAACTGACCTATATGCCAAGACTGAAGGAAGGATCTGGATTGCTGGAGACGGCAAGAAGAATATGCCTTGCGGAGAGGTCTTTACTGCTCCTATCGAGGACACCGTTGAAGGCAAGATATACTTCGACATCCCATTCATGCAACAAGGTAAGGTCATAGAGGGAGTACGCTTAACATTCGAGAAAGGGGAAGTCGTGGACTTTTCAGCGGAGAAGTCAGAGGATGTTCTCAAAGCAATAATTGAAACTGATGAAGGTTCAAACAAGCTGGGAGAGATGGCCATAGGTACTAACCGAGGTATCAAGCAACATACCTTGAACATGCTTTTTGATGAGAAAATAGGTGATACAATCCATTGCGCACTCGGAATGGCCTTTCCTGATGCCAACGGTACAAATCAAAGCGCTATTCATGTTGACATGATCAAAACCATGAAAGAAGGGGAGGTCACTGCAGGTGACGAGGTCATCTATAGTAGGGGCAAGTTCTTCTACGAAAAGTAGTGAAATATCGAGAGATGATTATTGATGGATTCTAGAGTTATTGAGCATGCGAAAATCCTTGTTGAGTGGAGCACCGAGATCAAAAGAGGTGACACGGTTGGAATCCGTGCTAGCCCTGATGCTCACGATCTTGTTGTGGCGCTCTACAAGAAGATAGCAGAGAAGGGAGCTATTCCCATTACTCTGATGAGCACGGAGGAAATGGACCGGGCTTTCTTTGATGGAGCAGATGATGAAACCATTGACACCCCTCCAAAGCACTTTGAAGCCCTTCTTGAAACTGTTGATGTCATTATTGCTTTGAGGGCTCCTAGCAACACAAAGGCTCTAGCAAATGTTGACCCAAAGAAGGTGATTCAACGGAGTGTTGCGTTGAAACGTGTGCAGGAACTATACCTCTCGAAGAGATGGTGTCTTACTGTTCATCCAACCACAGCTCTCGCTCAGCAGGCTAACATGAGTATGAATGAGTATCAGGAGTTTGTATATGGAGCAACACTACTTGATTGGAAAGCAGAGAGCGAGCTCATGTACAAAATGAAAGAACACCTCGAGCGACACAAGGACATTCGATTCACAGGTCCAGAAACCGACCTATTCGCATTAACAGAAGGAAGGATTTGGATAGCTTCTGATGGGAAACACAATATGCCCAGTGGTGAAGTATTCACAGCGCCAATCGAGGACACCGTTGAAGGCAAGATATACTTCGACATCCCATTCATGCAACAAGGTAAGGTCATAGAGGGAGTACGCCTAACGTTCGAGAAAGGGGAAGTCGTGGACTTTTCAGCGGAGAAATCTGAAGCCACCCTGAAGGAAATCATCGAGATTGATGAAGGATCTCGAAGACTTGGTGAGATGGCAATCGGTACTAATAGGGGTATCAAGCAGTACACATTGAACATGCTCTTTGACGAGAAAATTGGTGACACCATTCACTGTGCCCTTGGTCGTGCGTACAAAGAAAACAATGGGACCAACGAGTCAGCAGTACATGTTGATATGATCAAGACTATGATAGAAGGTGAAATCACAGCCGGTGATGAGGTCATATATTCCAAGGGAAAGTACTTCTATGAGAAATAAGCATCATTTCATTAATGCTTGAAGCTTCATTAGATCGTTCATGGGACCCTTAGCCTTGATTTTCCCAGAGATGAAGGCTCTGGTAGGGCTCTGGATTCCGTCCATGACTGCCATTATTACCTCAGTGGTTGATGTAATCATTAGCTCAGCGTTCTCATCAACGCCTTCAACAATGGTAGCGGTCCCCTCATTGAAGACAATATGACACACAATATCACTATCGTCTGTGAACTCAAACTGGAGGGTCTTGGAATAATTCGCAAATCGTTTCTTGTTCTTTGGTAGCTCAATATTCCCAACCATTTTTTCCAATGATGTGAGTACTTCCTCTTTGGTTGGCGTCTCATCCACTTCCTTAGTCAGCGTATTTGGATTCCTTATCCAACTTAAATAATCTCTTAGGAGAGATATTAGTTCAAGTGTGTTCGTTACTTTCATATCCTTGAATAGATGAGTCCAATAGACGTAAGTGGAAGAATGTACAAGATGGACCCCATCGACCGATTAATCATTGAGAGGTTAAAGATCAATTGCAGAACGAGTCTTCAGAATCTCTCGAAGATATCTGGTTTCTCTGCAAATGCAGTGAGGAAACGGATTGACAGTTTGGAAGCATCCGGGGTTATACATAGTTACACAGTGTGGCTTAGTCCATTAATGACAAACGAAGACTCGGTTATTGCCATTCTTGAGTTCGAAACCGACCAGTTGGAGAAGAAGCTTATTAAAAACCTGAGCAGCAATCCATCGGTGTCAAAGGTCTCCAGACTTCTTGATGGTAGATATATCGTATTTGGGGTCTGTTTTGATTCTGAAGAGCTTTCATCTCTGACGATGCATCTAAGGACATTACCGGGTATTAGTAACGTCGAGATGTACTCTCGATTCTTACATTACTGGGGAGGTAAGATAGATTTCACAAGTTCTCATCGCGATATATTGAGGTGTTTAATTAGAGATCCTAGAATGCCCATCAGTGATGTAGCAAAAGAAACTGGCCTACCATCCAACGAGATCAAAGAGATCATTACTCAAATGAGAGAGAGCGAAGCGGTGCTCTTCACCATCAACACATCAGATGTCACGAATGAGGAAAGCATGGAAGTATTGGTTAAAGTCCAGTGGAATGTTGGTAAAACAAGTAATGAACATGTGCTCGGGTGGTTTCAGGAAAAGTTCGCGTCGTCGTATCTTGGTGAATATGTCTCTGCTACGGAACCAACCCTGTTCTTCAATTTCTTGGTCAATCATGTACAGGAAGTAGAGATTGTTGTGCAGAAAACTAAGGAGTCTGGATTAGTCTCAACCATAGAACCATTGATACTGTTTCCGGGTACTAGTTTTCCAGACCCTCGCCTGAGGAGAGCAAACCAACTTCTCGAAGAAACTGGTTTCAGTTCCCAGAACGGACCCTTTGCATAAGATATCAAAATTGAGAAAGTGGAGTGACGGACCAGGTCACTCAATGTGTACTACACAGACGCATTCGAATTTGAGTAAGCAAAGTACTCGGGGAGAATTGTTTGGTCTGCGTCTAATTCATCAGTATAATATCTATATAATCTGACCAGTTTCCCAATTGATACTCAGGTGAAACTAAGAAACAAGTACCAAGATGAAGTGGATGATTGGTGGTACCTCCTTCTCTGTGGTAAGATGCTGATGGCTTAGCTTGCTGAAGAAAGCGGGAGGTATCTTGAGAAGACATTCGGTGGACCTAAGTACAGCGTTGGTGTGTTGAAGAAGAAACATGAGGTGATTCCATGAAGATAAGTCCGGAAATTAGGAAGAACAAACCACTCTATTATGGCGCACTGGTTCAGATGATATACGCATCCATCGAGTTTGTTGACAGTCTCTGCATCCCCTTGATAGCTCTCAATATACTACCGAATTTCTATTCTATTATCCCCTTAGCAAATACAGAGCTATCAGCACTCTTGGCAAATGAGCCCTTCTGGTTCATTCCAATTTTCTGGTTCTTCACATCCTTCAGAATAGCATCTGGAATCTGGATTCTACAAAACAAAGCTAAAGGTTTCTGGATGGCCATGTTCATCTCAGGCATCACCCTGATTGCAGTCTTCTTCCTTCTCCCATTTTCGGTGATTGATATATTCGGTACAGGGGTCGTTGTATTCCTCTTGTTTATTGGATATTTCAGAGATCAACCAATCATCGAACCAGAGAATTCTCAGGAGTAATAATGGAAATGACAGAAGAGAAACAGAAAGTGCACCATGGTGTCGTTGCCAGATATCACATGCACGATATGAGGTGGTTTGCTACAATTGGATTTGCTCCATTTGTGGTCGCTTTCGCAGGAATGGTTACATCAAGTATCAATTATTTCGGATGGAGTTTTGACATAGGCTCATTTCTAGGACTTGGTTCATTTATTCTGAGTGAAGGTATGCTGATGTTCCCAATGTACTTCATCATCAGCATGCTATTCTTTGCAGGAGGTATCGAGTGGTACGTTCTGTGTAGACACTGTCCTTGCTATGAATATTCAGGCAAAGAGAATGGGAAAGATAATCGATTTTATTGTCTAGCCAACTGGGGAAGTCCGAAGTTGTTCAAATACAAACCCGGACATATCAGTCGAGCTGGTCAAGCAACATTTTTGGGATTCACATCGTTCTTTCTGCTATTCCCAATTTTGTATTTTCTTGACCGTTGGGAGTTTGTGCTCTTCCAACTGGTCATGGCACTCTCATTCTTAGTCACACTCCGGTATTGGAGTTGTTCGCAGTGCCCCAACTTTGGGTGTATTCTGAACTGTGTACCTAAGGACAAGAGAGAGCAATT
>MEHG01000053.1 GCA_001940705.1 Candidatus Thorarchaeota archaeon AB_25 | reverse complement strand
ACCTGTGCTCCCAAGGAGTGCTAGAATGTCATATGACTCCTCAGGTGCCTTCATGTCAATGAAACAAGGAACCTCTTTCATGATGTCTTGAATGACAAATCGAAAGCCATCATGGAGATTTGGGTCAATGACAAGACCTGCTGTGTTGAATGGATCAGCAAATATCTTGTAAAGTGGAAAATTAAACGCACCTGGTTCAGTCTTGTCAGCCATGAATACTGCAATAGGTTCGGACCTGCGTTCTTCAAAAGTCATCTCAGCGGAGCCGGGGCCCATTCCCTTCACGTTGCCACTGAAGGTATCAGCAAGCATGTCCTGCCCTGCCGCGTAGATCTTCTTTTCACGAGCGAGCTCAGTACCCTTCATGAATGTGTCCCAAGCTAGCTTGTGCACATCCTCGGCACCCTCACCCTTATTGTGAGTCATAATCAATTCGAGGTCGTCGCCGGCGTTGGCAACGTAAAAGTCATTGATGATTTTCTTATTGACTGCCTCCTTCATCTCCTTTCTTGCTAATTCAAAGAGGAAGTCAGGCACAATAACATGACCAGCTAATGAGCCAATGTCTGCTTTGATTACGCTAATGGTGGTTTCAACCATCGCTATCTCGCTCCTTTTCTTGATGACAATTGGGCTCCAAAAACTGAAGCCTCTGAATCCTTCTACTATTCTTTACACATATAATAGTTCTCATCTGGTGAAACACGTACAAGAGAGTTACACTATGAAACTTTGACCTTCAGAATCATATCTTTCAACGTCTTAGTCATCTTCAAGGCATCTTCCCAGTCTCTCTGCCACATGTTTCGACCAAAGATCAGTCCTGTAGCACCTTGTTCCATACAGATTCTTGCTCGCTCAATGACCTCTTCATCAGTGGCCATTCCTCCCCCGGAAAAGAGGACCAATGTCTTGCCTGCAGATTTCACAACCTTAGCAACCAGTTCTTCGGCATTAAGATTGAGCTTGTCATAGGGTGGGCGTTGCTGTGCTCTGCTCTTGGCGCTGGTCAGAGGAACATTCAGTTTGACAACATCAGCTCCAAGCTCATCAGCAACCCTCGCAGCATAGTCTATCGCAAACAGAGAGTCACGACCTCCCTTTGCATCTACTGATTCGCCTCGTGGATATGCCCAGACAATGATAGGTATTCCATAGCGTTCAGCATCCTCTTTCACTTTTCTGAACTGAGTGAAGTCTGTGTGCTGGTTTGGACTTCCTACATAGAGTGTGTATCCTACAGCATCAGCACCGATTCGGACTGCATCCTCCACTGACCCTGTCATGGGGGAAACTGGTTGATTTGATGGAGGAATGCGGGTTTTACCATTAATCTTCAGAACAATAGGAATCTTGCCAGCATATTTGGGGGCATACTTCTCAGCTAGTCCCAGGTGTAATGCTATACCGGAGTATCCACCCTCAACTGCTAATTTGAACTGGTATTCAGGATTCAGACAGTCATGATCTGTGAAGAAATCAACAGGGCCATGTTCCATCCCTTGGTCAATTGGTAGAATAAGTAGAGTTCCATTTCCCGGTCCATGTTCATACATCATTCTATGAAGACGAACCCTTTTTCCAAGATTCAGGTGGTGTAATTCATCAAGTTTCGACATGTCAATTGACCTCAGATGGTTTTCATTAGAAGATGCGTCCCCCTATATGCTTAGCGAGTGATACGAAAGTAACAAATCATTGTGTTCATGCCTATAACAGGTGGTTACCTATGACTGACAAGAAGATTTCTGCAACCCGACCTGTAACTGAAGATAGGGAACAATATCATCTAGAAGTAAAGAAAGGTGATGTAGCTAAATCTGTGCTGATTCCAGGTGACCCTCAGAGAGTTGAACGAATAAGTGCTCTCTGGGATGAGTCGAAGCAGGTTGCCATGCATAGACAGTTTGTCACACACACTGGAAAGTACAAGGGTGCAGACATCTCAGCATGTTCAACAGGGATTGGAGGACCTGGAACTGCGATAGTGATCGAGGAACTAGCAAATGTCGGAGCAGATACATTTCTCCGAGTCGGTTCGTGTGCTACCCTGAAAGAGAACATCAATATTGGGGACATCATCATCTCCACAGCAGCAGTCCGTTTGGACGGCACTAGTAAGCAGTATGTGAGACCTGAGTACCCAGCATCAGCATCCTATGAAGTTGTGTTAGCATTTGTGGAGGCAGCAGAGACCCTTGGGGTGACCTATCATCTTGGAATCTCTGCATCAACTGATTCGTTCTATCTGGGACAATCAAGGCCCGGTTTTGGGGGATATACACAGAGCATGAGTGAAACCCTGATCAAAGACCTCACTAAAGCAAATGTTGTAAATTTTGAAATGGAGGCAGCCACACTGTTCACGCTTGGGAACATCTTCGGATTCAGAACTGGTGCTGTTTGTGCTGTGTACGCAAACAGGGTCCGTGACGAGTTTGCTGTGAAGGGGGAGAGAGATGTGATCAGGTGTGGGAATGAGGCAGTGAAAATACTCGCTGATATGGATGAAGAAAAAGCAGGGAAGAAATACTGGAGTCGCAAGCGATGAATATTGAATCCCATTATGATGTTTTCTGACGGTTACTAAGTAAATCTGCGACTGGGGCTTTAGTAGCCCTCAGACTGGCAAAGTATGAAGTCAGAACAGAAATCAAGAAAATCATGATGACCAGAAATATCGATTGGTAATCAAGAAACGAAAAATGTCCTCCTGAAAATCTCTTGACGACATGGGCAAGTGACAGATTTGCTAAGAAACCGACCACCAATCCCGCTATCAGACCAGATAACATAGGGACTGCATTCTCCAATGAGAGAATCTTCGCGATTTCTTCACTCTCCATTCCTTGAGCTCGCAACATCCCAATCTCTCGCCGTCTTGCAGTTGCAGCAGACCAACCACTGAGCATGGCACTGATGATTACTACGAACAAGAGCAACCCTAAGGTCAGATTGATAGTGACACTGAGGGAATCGATCGCGGCGGAGTAGTCATAGACAACAGTGGAGACAAGAATAGGATAAACTCCAGGGATTTCAGAGAGATCTGAAACTGTAGATTCTGGGTCTTGACTATCTAGTAAGACACCACTCGCTAGGAAGGGTTCCCCTACTACTCCTTGCCATGTTTCTGTGTTCACAAATAGGAATCGTGGTTCGATAATAGTGAACAGGAAGATTGGTGCTGATGATTCACAGATTGCTACAACTGTCAGATTGACTCTATCAGCAACTTCCACTTCTCCACCAATCTGTACATTAAGTTCCTGTGCGGCAAAATCAGATATTATACAAGAATTAGTCATATCTAGGACTGCAAGACCAGCAGAAAGATTGAATGATTCCTGGATTCCTATTGTAGCTAGATTCTGGAAAGTTTCTGGTTCTATTCCAAATACCAGTCCACTCTCAATCACTGCCTGATGCTTCAGAAATTGGTAGGTTTCGCTTATTTCAGATATCTCAGAGATATTCTGTTGACTACGGATTTGTTCAATTTCCTCAACGCCAGCTGTTCCATCAAGATATGCTACAACATTGGCAGATGAGCTCCGCCATCCGATTGTGTTCTCCCACGAGCTTAGGAGAGTATAACTAACATTGGAGGAGAGCAAGAAAACAACTGAAACAGAAACGAACAAATTGAATATGAGAAGTGCTCCTATTGACCGTCGTTTTAAGCTTGCTGAGAAAAGCTTCCGTATCACTGGTCTAGTATACTTCTGAATGATTTTGACTAATGAGGCGGGTCTTGCCAAGTACGTAGATAGACCCCCTATCAAGAGAAGGAAGGAGGGAACAGAGAGAACTCGTAGTAAGTCACTTCGTATTAGGTTGAGAGAAAAGAGATCTGAGATTAGCTGTGCTGATGTTAACACGGATAATGTAAATCCTAGAGCTAACAATGAGGACCAGATCATTTTACTAGTTTTACTTGCGATTGAAACCGGTCCAGCCACTCCTGAATACACGTGTTTCAAACTCTCAACAACAGGTTGGCGTGTGGCTAGAATCGCAGGAATTAATCCTGCTAATACAGTCATCAAGAGTCCGGATATGCAGGACACGGTCAGCAGGTAGGGACTTATCACAAAACTTGGTTCGAACAGCACTTCTGCATTTATCGGACTCACTATAGTAATAATCGAGCTAGCTAATGTGGCCATGATATTTCCAGTTAGAAGACTCATGAAGACTCCAGCTATTGCTCCCGTTATTCCAACAATACTGATTTCGGTTAGTAGAACAGTCAAGACTTGAAAACGAGGTGCTCCGAAAGCAAGCAATAGACCAGTTTCGAACTTTCTTTCGGTGAAGATAAGGAAGTATGAGGAGAACACCCTTAGAGCGGCAATGAAAAATGCTGCAATGACAAGAGTACCTAGTACAGAATTCACCTGAGTTAGAAAGACCGTCACAGTCCATAGATTGTATGACTTTTGATTCGCAATAACAAAGTCGGTTCCACAAACGGAACTCAGTCGGTTCACTGTTGCTGGAATTCCAAAAACGTCCTCAACTTCCACTAGTAACTTGTTGGAAGAATTGTCTGGATAACGAATTCCAAATATATCCCATGCACTGCTGATGTGAATAATAACTGCAGGACCTACAACTCCCTTATCAAGTACATTCCCATATCCTGCAATCTCAAAGAAATGGATTCCTGCGGAAGTGTGCAATTCAATATGATCACCAATAGACAGGTTGGTGAGCTGCATTGCTGTATCAGACATGAAACAAAACGATTCATTTAGATTAAAAGAGCCTGCAGTTACACTGAAACCTCCAATGTGGCGCTCTTCACCAGAATTGAGACCTACTAGAAGAAGATGAATCCATTCTGAACCGTTTTGAACCCGTGCAGTTTCCTCTATTCTCGGAATGATGTTAATGACATTAGGGTCCCGAGATATTGCATTCATGAGTCCTGTGTCTATAGGAGCATCCCATTTTGTTGATGAAACGGTGATATCAACCGGTGAACTGGTTGTACGAATATATTCTCCAGCACTCTTCTGAAGGGAAGAACCCATGGAAAAGGAGGAAAGCAAAAGACTGACCGAAATGGCAATCGACAATATTGTGAATATGGCAACACGTCTTCGCCTCAATGCAAACTTGACACCAAGACCAACGTAGCCCAACATTACAAGCAAACCCCCAATCACATAGATTCTGTGGATTGGTATGGATATGGAGGATTTCAGCTGAGCAATTTTAAGTTTCGCGTCAGTTTTTCCCACATACCTTTTATCCGATTATATCCCAGTAACGTTTGTAAGCATGCATCTAGAAAAAGGATGCAAATAGAGGGCTACAGATGAAAGTAAGTAGAATTCTAATCGTTAGCATATTTGTAAGTATGCTAGTTCTCCCTCTTGCAGCTATGAATGCCGTCACACCATCTGTTGACTTGAAAGCTCCAATTGAAAGTCATAGTATTCCTTCACAGTTTACAGACTTTAACCAACTTGGTGCTTTCGAAGGAATAGTCACACAGATAGACCCAACTGGCGGAGTCAGAAATGCAATCGGGACATTTCAAAATGCAAGTTACTATGAAGTTGGATACACTACAGCATATCAAACTGTGGTAGAAAACCAAATGGCGACTGATGATGGTTATGTTAGTTTTGCTCAGCTCGAAGTGGCTGGAAGATCGATATATCCGACCGGTCGAGTCGGTGGTGCAGCTGCAGCACTGACTGTTATGATTAGTCCAATCGTAGTGCTTCCAGCAAATCCAGCAGATCTAAACCTGCGTGTTCCAACTCTTGTAGAAGCACAAATTCTAGCTGATGAGATTGTTGCTGTATACGAAGCAGATCTTGGAATCGAGTTTGAGAGGTTGACCACTGCTAAGCTCCCAACTTGGGTGTACTACAACTTCGAGTCAACGTATTATATTGATCAGCAGGCAGATTTCTTCTACATCCAGTTTATCAGCATGCCTGATGCCAGTGATGGTAGTGCAGCATTATCTGCAATGCAGAGCAGATTCAGTGGATTGGGAGGATTCATGGACCTTTTGGAAGGTTCAAGTTGGCCAGTAGACAGAACTGACTTTGCAGAAACCCTATTATTTGACCATGTTTCTGAACACAACTGGTACTACTCTGATGCCATGAATCCACTATACATAACCAACAATCTGATGAGACCACACGTCAGAGCTGACGTATCCCACGCGGACTATGTTGAAACCGTCAATACTGGTGTCCTTGCTATGGCAGGTTTTGATGTTCCAAACCACCTCAATGATGGAGAAGGAACTGAAACCTATTCACTGAAACAACATGTCGGGTACACTGGTGACATTGAGAGCAAGATGTTTCAGGATCAGAGCATAAATTCAATCTCTACAGTTGTCGCAGTCACACCATCGCTCCTTGAGATTGAGGGAATGTCGGAATACTGGGACTATGTTGATAAGGATTTCACATTCAACGCACCTGGTAGTATCGGTCTACCAACAGGTCAAACTATCCCTGGAGACTCTACTGCTGAAGAAATCATACAAGCAATGATGGTTTCATTTCCGCAAATTTATGCCATGCAACTGAACCAAAGTATCGGATACTGGGACACCAACATGTTTGACTCACTGATTGATAGCCTTTGGGCATCAGCCGGTCCATTCCCAGATTTGCGTGAGTACTTCCTCGAGTTTGACTGGTCAATGGTCTTCACCACATACCCAGTGGAGGAATTGAACCAGGATGCTCTAAGATTGATCATGGATGAGATGGGAATCAATCCTGATAGCTTGTTTGACACAATAAATGAAACTATGTTTGAAGATGACCCAATGCGGGCTTTAGTCGAAGCATTCATTCGGTCTTTGGATAGCTATCACCTTCTAGACATCTTGGTGAACACAACATACTCGAATCCCTTGACCCTTGAGGGTTACATCAACGAATACATTACCAACATCGAGTCATTCTTGACTAATGTCACTGGAGTAAGCCTACCTTCATCCTACGAAACCAAGGAGGCTTTTGCTGCTCTCATAGAGGACCACTTTGGCCTTGTCCTTCAAGGACTCTGGGACGCAATGGCCACCTTTGTGGGTGATACTACATCCATTAAGGCTGCAGTACAAGCAATGGTAGACCCAACTCATCTTGCAGATGAAACAGTTCCGTACTTTTGGGCGGATCTCTATTCCAGTGTCGTGACTGAATATGACTATGGGATGTACATCAACTTCGAAATGCCAGTCTATACTGGTTCTCCCGACCCATGGGACCCACCATTACTCTGGCTTACGACTGAGGATATTGTCCTGACATTCGATCTAGACATATCGAGCCTCACATTCGATGGACCACATCTCACAATCACAAAGTCAGTACCACAGCAGATGACTATCGATACTGCTGCTACTGTCACAATCACCGTTGAGAATCTTGGAGATGCTACAGCCTACGATCTCAAGATACTCGATGGAATAAGTGCAGGATTCGATGTCGAGAAGCAATACTACTGGAACGTGCCAACCTTGGCTGCGGGTGGAACATGGACTGAAACATTCCAGATCACTCCAGAGGAGGCAGGCACATTCGCTGTAATTCCAGCAATTCTCTGTTACTTCAATGTATCACTTGACACATTTGACTCAACAGATATGCTGAATTGGGATGGCGCAGCAATGTACACCGCATCAGCCATTGGTGGAGATATTCGCGTAACTACGGGTCTCGATGTATCGATAATAATGATCATTGCTGGTGCTTCCGGAGTGGTAATTATTATCGTTGTAATCGCCATTCTCAAGAAGAAGAAGTAACACAAAATAACATTGAAGGTCGAGTCCTGGGTTGTTACCAGGATCGGCCTCTCTGTTTTTCTTTTTTTCAAATCACATCAACAATGTTAGTAGACTACTACTTTCCCTTACCAATGTAGTAATATTCTCCAGATGCTTTCTGCTGTGAGTCTAACTGAGAGCCATCCTTATTGACCCTAGGTCGACCTGTCTGGGGGTCTCTCCTGAAGGTCACAGCCATCTCTTTCAGAAACATATTCATTCCGCTTCGGAGTGTCCTGACAGAGGATGCAACACCAGATTTCCCAGGAACCCCTCCAAACACTACAAGACTATCACTAAGATAGTCTGCCATCAGGATTGAGTGTTCGACAATGAAGGCAGTTTTCATGTTGTTTCTAATCAATCGACGAATTGCTCGTGAACTGGCAAGCCTTTGTTCAATGTCAAGAAACGCAGATGGTTCATCAAAGAGATAGATATCGGCCTCTCGAGCAAGACATGCAGCAATAGCTGCTCTCTGTAACTCGCCCCCACTGAGTTCTTGCACATTGTGTTCCAACAGATGCTCAAGTTCTAGTTTCTTAATCACTGAGGTCTTGAAGTCAGCAGAATCAACTGTGTTTCCTCCTGCCTCACGGATGTACATTCTTAGGCTTCCATCGAAGTCTGATGGAATGTACTGTGGTTTGTAGCTTATCTTTAGATCCAAACCTGTAACTGTCTTCGTGGGAACCTCACCCTCGTCGGGGTCTAATTCTCCAGCAAGCATCCTGACAAATGTGGTCTTTCCAATCCCGTTAGCGCCCAGTATCCCAACAATCTGACCCTTGGAAACCCGACCACCTTTTACCTCTAGAGAGAAGTCTTCGAAGCTCTTCTTCATATTACCGTATTCGACCATGGCTTCTCGTGATAGATACTCCTCATCGTCGGCGCTCATCCCCTTGAACGAGATTGCAGTTTCACGGAATCGCATGTTCTCATCGGGAATGAATCCATCCAGGAAAATGTTGACACCGACGCGAGTTCCATGTGGATGCGAAACAATACCATAGACGCCAGGGTTTCCATAGAACATACAGACTAAGTCTGAAACATAGTCGAGTATTGAAAGATCGTGCTCAACTACTATGATAGTCTTACCCAAAGAGGAGAGATTACGAATCGCACGAGCCATTCGAAGGCGTTCCCGAACATCCAGATACGCTGTTGGCTCGTCAAAGAAGTAGATGTCACCCTCACGCACGATTGCAGCAGTGACCGCAACTCGTTGAAGCTCACCACCACTCAGGAACTTAATTGGTCTGTCCCAAATCTCATTGAGACTCATGTCATCCCGAAGCTCCTTCAAACGACCAGAAGAATCCGAGGCTTCTAGTAGATCACTAATTGGTCGGTCTGCGAGGTCCTTGACCTTGGGCAAGTCCGTAATGTTCTGGGGTTTCAGAACGGGTACCAGTGAGCCAGCCTGTATCTTCTCGAAGAAGGGTTGTAGCTCGGACCCACGGTATTCAGGGATAATCTCATCCCAACCTGGAGGGTCATCAAAACGCCCCAAGTTGGGAGTCATCTCACCTGCAAGTATCTGCACTGCAGTTGTCTTTCCAACACCATTTGGTCCAATGAGACCTAAGACCTGACCTTCTTTGGGTGTGGGAAGTCTAAACAGCTTGAACCCGTTGACACTGAAACGATGACTGGTATCACTCTCAAGCTCCTCAGGCAGATTCACAATTCGAATGACGTTGTAGGGGCACTTCTTGACACAAATTGCCTCACCAGAACATAGAGATTCCACTATGACGGGTGGTTTATCAGGACCCTCCGGAAAGATAACGGTTTCATCACCTGTTCTGACCCTTGGGCAGAACCTTTGACATTCATGAGAACAGTCCTTTGGTCTGCAACGATACTTGTCAACTATTGCGATACGCATAGGATGTGTCAACACCTATAGGGAGCTGCTGTGGGATGTTTTTGCAGAGTATTTAGCACTTTGGCTGGGTGCGGATGACTAGATAACAATCCTTTTCTGCAATCCCGAGAAATCAATCTTGGAACGAATTGTGATGAAGATAATGGACAAATTACTTGATGTGTTTGGTAGGCGACGTGCATTACTTTTAGGTGCTACAACTCAGCCTAATGACCTGATGGCTTACATCTATGCAGTTCGTGCCAGTGCCTATTATCGAATCACTGGAAAGAAACTTCCTCTTCGGAATCTACCTTCTGGTGAGGATGCTGGAGATATAACAAAGAATCTCTCACCCTCTCGTCGACTTGCTAGAAGAGATCTCTGATTTAGATTCGATTTGTCATCAACTTTATAGCCTCACATGAAAAAACATTCAGGGGATAGAAGATTTCGAGCAAAGCTTTAGGAGTAGTCATCAGCATTTTTCTTCTGTGCGCAGCTTGTATGCCCATTGTATTTTTGGGAAATACTGATGATGACACCTTAGGAAAGTTGACTCTAGTCTATTATTTCTTCGAAGAGAGAATAACCAATGAATCAGACTCGAGTGAGAGAACAGACACTCTAACTTACTATACTTCTCCAAACAACATGAGAGTTGTGCTAAAAACGCATTCCTATTTGGGATATCCACTAACTGTCGATGTAGAATCGTGGGAGTATAATGGAACTGTGAATATTGGTGTATATTCAGCAAGTGTAGTAGGTACATCTGACTCATATGGCCATGATTGTTGGGAATGTATGATAGACAATCAGACATTTTTGGAGTATGACATGGACTCAGGCATTCTTGTCAAATACTATTGGGCTTCTCCAGAGGAAGAGAGGATGGCTGCTTTGATGGACATGGAATTCGAGCTTCCAGACCCATATGTCAAAGATGAGGGAGTCCTTCTTGCAGGAATCTTTGTGGAGTTAGCAGTAATAATTTGGCTACTTGGTGAGCGGCTAATGAAACCTAAATGATAACACCTTTGGAAAGCATATTTAGCCTTGAACCAACCTATTCTTCATTGTCGGGATGATGATGAAGTAGGGAAGTGAGCAGCCTCATCAGCGCGATGAACACTAAACCGCAATCTGACCGATGCGCTAGGAGTACACAACACCTTGACCCCATTTGTCTGCAACCATGACGGATCATGTGAAGATGTTCGTCTGTGTTGTACTGAAACTGAGATGACCTTGACCCGAGAAGATGTCGAGAGGATTGAAGCCTTGGGCTATGACAGGAAGGACTTCTTGGTTCGTGTAAGGGCAGGTTTCTGTGAACTCCGGAATGTGGAGGGAAACTGTTTCTTCTACGACTCAGAAACTAAGGTATGCCGTATCTATGAGAATAGGCCGGAAGGTTGTAGGTTCTATCCAATCATCTATGATGCACGACGGAGGAAATGTGTAATCGATAAAGACTGTCCATCCGGAGAAACTGCTACTCGCGAAGAGATACGAAAGGTATGTCATAAGATCCGAGAACTTGTAGAAACGCTACAACAGGAGGCGGTACATGGTGAGAGCCCGTGCTGACCTACACACTCATTCTTCATCTTCTGATGGAAGCGATTCACCCACGGAGTTGGTGAGGAAGGCGGATGCAATCAAGCTGGGTGGTATCGCACTCACAGACCATGATTCATTGGATGGGATACAGGAATTCATGAATGCGGAGGCATCTGACCACCTAGTTCGGGTTCCAGGACTCGAGATAAGCACTGAATATGATAAGAAAGAGGTCCACATCCTTGGATATTTCGTGCCCCTAGACTCCAAACCTCTCAACGAAGAACTGGAGTTTCTGAGAAAGTCGAGACATGAACGACTTCCAAAGATAGTTCAGAAACTGAACGATCTGGGATGCGATGTGACAATAGACGAACTCTATGAAGATCTCGAAGGAGTGGCAAGTCCTGGTCGACCACATGTTGCACAACTATTAATCAAGAAAGGGTTCGTAGAAACAACGCTGGAAGCATTCCAAAAGTATCTAGCCTCAGACAAACCAGCATATGTGAAAAAAGCACGGATGAAAACACTTGAGGCAGTAAAGCTCCTCAAATCAGTTGGAGCGGTTCCTGTCTTGGCACACCCCCTTACCATTGAAATCCAAGATCTTCGTTCTTTCGTTGAAACCTTGATGACCGCAGGTCTTTTGGGCATTGAGGTGGAATATGACTATAGCTTCATGGGAATGAATCGCACATCTGATGAGGTGAGAGAAGTCATTCAGGATTTAGATATCCTTCACACTGGAGGAAGTGACTACCACGGAACAGTCCACTACACCGAACTTGGAAGTGTTTCTGTCCCTATCGAGGTTATTGACAGTCTAAAGAGAATTCATAGTGAGTTATAGAAGGTGTTCAATTGAGAGTCATTGACGCACACACACATACGTGGTCGAGAGATATCATCAGCAAGAGAGACCTTGACGCACGCCGTATCGCTGCAAAGAAATTAGGTGTTGAACCAATTCTTGATTCTACAATAGACTCTCTTCGCGACGCAATGAAAGTAAGCGGTGTGGAGCGTGCAGTGGTGCTTCCGATTGACAGTGCATTGCATCAAGAGATGCCTTTGTCACTTACTGAGAAAACTGATTGGCATGCCAATGAAGTAAAAGATGACCCAAACATTGTTTCCTTTGTCGGCCTTGATCCGAGAAGAGGAGAGGCAGGACTGAAGGAGCTAGAACGTGCGGTGAAGGAGAGGGGATGTCGAGGGTGGAAGATGTACCCTCCAAATGGGTTCTATCCGGATGACAAAGAATTTGACCCTTATTACAGACTCTGTGTTGATCTAGACATACCTATCATCATTCATCAGGGATTCACACCTAGGTTCAAGCATGTGAAATACGCGAGACCAGTCTATGTTGACAGAGTTGCAGTAGACTTTCCAGACCTGAAGATTGTCCTGGCTCACATAGGCATTCCATGGCAAGATGAAACATTGATGATTGCTTCCAAGAACCCGAATATTTCGGTTGATGTTTCTGGATGGCAAGTTTTCGCATCTAGCGTTCCTATGAAGGTCTACCAGATGGTAGCAGATGCAAAGCTGGTACGAGTCTTCCCAAATCGCATGCTCTTTGGAAGTGACTTTCCCCTCTTCGAGTACACAATGCCGCTCAAGAAATGGGTAGAGTTCTTTTCCACACTACAATTACCCTCTAATTTAGTGGATCAAGGATACAAACAGGTCAGAGAGAATGAGATTGAGAAGGTCATGTGGAAGAATGCTGCGCGTATCATCTTTGGTGAAAGGCCATGAAGACCTTCATCGTCGATGCCATGCTTGGAAAACTTGCTACATGGCTACGACTCACGGGACACGATGCGTTCTATTCTACTAAGGCCCATGATGATGAGTTGTTACGAATTGCACTTGAACAGGACAGGGTCTTACTGACATCTGATGCCATATTGTCCAGGCGAGCGGAGGAGGTTGGTGTGGAATGCATGCTTGTACGGGGTTCGGTTGATGATGAGGTAGCTAGCGTGTTCTCAAAATACGGAATCAGTCCAGATGCGGACCCCTCCAAATCACGATGCACAAAATGCAATGGTTCTTTGACTCACCTCAAAGAAGAGGAGAAAGAGAGAATCAAAAACCTAGTCCCAGAACAAACGTACAATCATTACACAGATTTCTGGTTCTGTGAGTATTGTAAAAGTGTCTTCTTTCATGGTGGACAATGGACAAATATCAATGCCTATATGAATCGGATTGCGCAATTGATTAAAGAGTTAGAAACATAGTCTACTCTTCCCGAACTGAAACATCATAATAGAAGGGGAGACAGTCCTTAATCGTTCTTGTAAGATGACAGTACTGTTTCATGAGTTCCACACAACGTTGGCCAGTTTCGAGCTCGTCTTCACCCACCACAACTTCACCTGTTACCCGACACTCAGTGATTGTATAGCCCTCACCATCAAAGATTGCAGTTGCCTTGCCACTAAGCTTGAAAGACACAAGTTCCATTTCAAATCGTCGCTGAAAATCAAGGAATGTATTGTTCAAGCAGCCAAGTACTGCAGACACGAATAACTCATCGGGGCAAATTCCCTCTCCACGGCCAGCATAGGTCTTCGGTGTATCATATACAATTTGGCGTTCATCACTGGTTGTGATTGTACCACCAGTCTTGCCGTCCCATGCACTCTCTGCAAGGTATTCTATACGTTCGGGATATCTTGACTTGATTCGCATGGCAAACCATCCACTCTCTGGCTCTGGGGAATGAAGGTTAAGCATTGTGGTTTGACAGTCAGGAAGTGATTTAAACGGACTTTGAGAGGATGCATTGATACTCATGTCGCGAAAGATGAAAGCCGCAATGTACTATGGTATTGGGGACGTTCGATACGAGGAAGTCGATATTCCTGAGATAGGACCTGGCGAGTTACTAGTCAAAGTTGGAACTGCATTAACGTGCGGAACTGATGTCAAGACCTACAAACGAGGACACCCTTTACTGATCAAACAAATTCCTTCATTGTTCGGTCATGAATATGCAGGCACTATTGAGGCAGTCGGAGAAGGTGTTGAGAAGTTCAAGGTAGGAATGAGAGTTGTCGCGACAAATTCTGCTCCCTGTATGGAGTGCTTTTACTGTAAGAGAGACATGCCAAACCTTTGTGAGTGGTCGAAAGATAATCTCGCAAATGGAGCATTCGCAGAGTACATGAGAGTTCCAGAAAAAATTGTTCGATTTAACACTCACCAGATACCAGATTCTCTATCATTCAGGGATGCTGCGCTCACTGAGCCTCTAGCATGTGTGGTTCATGGAATCGAAGAAGCCAACATCAATCTTGGCGATACTGTTGCTGTAATCGGAGCTGGACCTATTGGTCAGATGCTCATAATGCTGGCAAAGAAGAATGGAGCGTCAACTGTCATCGTTTCAGACCTAGCAGAACTCAGAAGGGACATTGCACTGAAAGCAGGAGCGGACATCGTTATAGATCCTGCAAAGGAAGACCCCATTGAACGCGTCAAGCAAGAGACCTCAGGAAGGGGAGCTGATGTTGTTATTGAAGCTGCGGGACTTCGTCAGACATGGGAACAAGCAGTTGAGATGACTCGGGATGCAGGCACAACGGTTCTATTTGGAGGAACTGCGTCAGGGACTAAATTTGAGTTAGACACCGGCAAATTCCACTATGGCCAACTAACAATAAAGGGTGTCTTCCATCTCAAACCCAGGCATGTAGAACGAGCCTTGAAGTTAATCATTGCGGGCGATGTGAATACAGACCTCTTGATATCTCACGAGATGCCCGTAGAAAAGATTGGTGAGGCTCTAGAATTGATGGGCGCTGGCAAGACCATGAAGATTTCCATCACTACCTAACAAGTTCGGTGTGCCACTTGACCAATAATAACGAAGACTCACTAAGGGGAAAGGGGGAACTCTGGAGAACAAAGACTATCGAAGACAGACGTACAAGAAGGCTAACAGAGAATGAACGAGCACTCATAGAAACCATCCAGACCCTCGATGGAAAGTACCCAAACCTACTCGTCATCGTTGAAGGAAAACGTGATGTTTCAGTCCTT